>CAZPZE010000559.1:0-3082 GCA_964590625.1 uncultured Solibacteraceae bacterium | reverse complement strand
AACGGCGTTGATTTCGTCGTATTTGAAGCCGCGGATTTCGCGGAAATAATAGCGGACGCGATCGAAGAAGAATTCCTGGAGCGCCTGATCCGGGCCGAGCAGTTCGCGAACAGCGAGCCGCAGTTTCCCTTCGATGATGATGTTGACGATGCCCTGAGCGGCGCGGCGGAGGGCGAACGGATCTTTCGAGCCGGACGGGAGGATGCCGACGCTGAAGCAGCCGCGGAGGGACTCGAGCTTATCGGCGATGGCGACCAGTAGACCGGCTTTGGTACGCGGAATGGAGTCTTCCATGCTGACCGGTTTGTAGTGATCGTAGATCGCGGTGGCGACTTCTTCGGGCTCGCCCTGCGCTTTGGCGTAGAGTCCGCCGATGATGCCCTGGAGTTCGGTGAACTCTTTGACCAGTTCGGTGGTGAGATCGGTTTTGCAGAGGAGCGCAGCGCGCTGGGCATGGGCATCGCCGCCAAGTTCCTGGACGAGAGCGACGATGCGTTCAGTTTTCGCGAGATACGATCCGAGCTTTGCCTGGAACGTGACGTTCCCGAGGTCGTGGACACGATCGGCCAGAGTGCGCTTCTGATCGGCATTCCAGAAGAAACGGGCGTCATTGAAGCGGGCGCGGACGACGTTCTCGTTGCCGTGCTGGATGAGGCCGTCGGGATCGCCATCACCAATACGGATGGCGACAAACTGCGGCGCGAGTTTGCCGCTACCGGCTTCCACCGAAAAATTCTTCTGGTGAACCTTCATCACGGTGGTGAGGACTTCGCCAGGCAGATCGAGGAAAGAAGGATCGAAGTTGCCGGTGATCGGCGTGGGCCATTCGGTCAGGTTGACGAGGACTTCGAGCAGATCGTCATCCCTCTTAAACTTCGTCTTGTAGCCGGTGATGCGTTTGCGGCGTTCGTCAGCAGAAAGAATGACGTAGTTTTCGCGCAGCTTCTCTTCGAAATTTTCGTACGTGACCGCGAACCGGTATTTGCCGAGCTTGCGGTGACCGCTCGACTCATTGCCGGATTTCACGTCGGCGATTTCGAACGGAACGACCTGGTTATCGAGCAGCGCCACCACCCAGCGAATCGGGCGGATGAAGCGCGCGCCGCCTTTGCCGGGCCAGAGCATCGTTTTGGGAAACGGCGTCCTGAGGATGAGTTGCGGCAAGGCCTCGGCGAGAATGTCGGCCGTAGCGCAGCCGGCGATTTTGCGGACGTAGCTGTATTTTTCCGCTTTGCCGTCCGAGAGAACTTCGAGCTGTTCGGGCGTGACGCCCTGTTTCTTCGCGAAGCCGGCGACAGCGGGCGCGGGCGCGCTCTTCGCAGGTCCCCAAACGCGTTCTTCGGAATCCGGCTGACGCGCGATCAGGCCCTCGACGCGGATGACGAGACGACGCGGCGTCGCGTCCGTGCGGATTGTCCCGCCCTGGCGAACATCTTTCGTGAGATCGCCGATAGCGCTGCCGAGATATTCAAGCGCGCCGGCGAGCATCCAATCCGGGATCTCTTCGCAGCCAATTTCGAGGAGAAGGTTCATGCCGCCACCGCCTGCTGATCCACCCATGCTTCGGCGAGTCCGACCGCCAATTTTCGGACGCGTCCGATGACGCCCACGCGTTCGGTGACGCTGATGGCGCCGCGCGCATCGAGCGTATTAAATAAGTTGCTGCACTTGAGCACGTGGTCGTAGGCGGCGAGCAGCGGATAACGCTGCTTCTCGGTTGAGTCGGCGTAGAGATCGATCATGCGGCGCGCTTCGGCTTCGTGAATTTCGAAGAGTTTCCAGAGCGTGGGGACATGCGCGGCTTCGAAGTTGTAGACGGAATACTGGAGCTCATCGGTGTAGCGAACGTCGCGGTATTTCACGCCGGGCGTCCACGTGATGTCGTAAACGCTGTCGACATCCTGCAGGAACGCCGTGATGCGTTCGAGCCCGTAGGTGATTTCGGCGGGGATCAGATCGAGATCGATGCCGCCGCACTGCTGGAAATACGTGAACTGCGTGATTTCCTGGCCATCGAGCATCACCTGCCAGCCCACGCCCCAGGCGCCGAGCGTGGGGGACTCCCAGTTGTCTTCTTCGAGCTTCACATCATGCTTGCGGAGGTCGATCCCGATGGCTTCGAGCGAACCCATGTACTGCTCGATCACGTCCGCCGGGGTGGGCTTCAGGATGACCTGAAGCTGCATGTGCTTGTAGAGGCGGTTGGGATTGTCGCCATAGCGTCCATCGGCAGGGCGGCGGGAAGGCTGCACGTAGGCGGTGCGATAGGGCTTCGGGCCGAGCACGCGCAGAAACGTTTCCGGACACATGGTACCGGCGCCGACTTCGAGGTCAAACGGCTCCTGAATGATGCAGCCGCGTTCGCCCCAATATTCCTTCAACCGGAATATCATCTGCTGCAGCGTAAGTGCGTTCGGTGTGGGCATGATCGGGATTCGGCGGGTCAGGCGGCGGCTTCCAGAACCGGGGCGGTGACGAGCCTGCGTTCAATGTGTGATTCGATCTGCTGGATCAGAAAACGGCGGAGGTCGGCGGCCGTGGATTGGGTCCACGTGCGCTGTTCCATCTGGGCGATGGGAGAGCGGAAAATGTCGTGCGCGATCTCACGGGATTCCAGCGGCATTTCGTAGGTGCTGGAAAGGCGGCGTTCCTGGCGGCAATCGGCGCAGTGGAGACCGGCGCTGAAGCGGCTGAAGAAGGCGCGGAGCGGTTGTTCGGGATCGTCGAGCCAGGCGCCGCAATCGATGCAGGCATTCATGTCCGGCAGGAGTCCGGCGAGTTTGACGGCCCAGAGGCTGAAGTAGGTGACGCCGCGCCAGACGGCGCCGGGCGCGCCGGAGCGGATGTGATCGAGAACGGCGCTGAGAAGGCGGAAGTGTTTTTCGGAGGGCTCGTGGGCGGGGAGGATCTGCTCGGAGACTTCGGCAAGGAAATCGAGCGCGCAGGCCGCGGAGAAATCGTTGAGCACGGAAAATTGCGACTGGACGAGTTCGCAGGAATCGATATTGACCAGTTCGCGGTTCTCCCGCTCGTAGTAAGACATTCTTATCTGCGAAAGGCGTTCAAGGCCTGATCCAAAACC
>CAZPZE010000558.1:0-8653 GCA_964590625.1 uncultured Solibacteraceae bacterium | reverse complement strand
CTCATTTCGCGCAGCTTCCGGGCGCTGATCGAAGACCCCATCGCGCAGCTGGTGAAGGCGACCACCGCGGTGGCTGAGACGGGCGACTACGGCATCCGCGCGAAAAAAGTTTCGGCGGACGAGCTGGGGCTTTTGACGGATGGCTTCAACGAAATGCTGGCGGGCATTCAGTCGCGCGACAACCGGCTGACACGCGCGCTGCTCGACCGCGAGGAGGCGCTGCGCGACGAGAAGAAGGCCCGCGAGCGCTTCCGCTTCCTGGCGGAATCGATGCCGCAGAAGATTTTTACGGCGACGCCGGAGGGTGAGGTCAATTACTTCAACCAGCAGTGGATCGAGTTTTCCGGCCTCACGTTCGAAGAGCTCCGCCATGTGGGCTGGGCCGGTATTCTGCATCCGGATGATCTGGAAGCGGATGAAGAAATGCGCGCCCGCTCGCTCGAGACCGGCGAAGCGTACAACATCCAGCACCGTTTCCGCCGAGCGGACGGCGAATACCGCTGGCACCTGACGCGCGTTCATGCGATGCGCGATGAGGAAGGGAAGATCCTGATGTGGATCGGATCGAACACCGACATCCACGAGCAGAAGGAAAGGGAAGACGCGCTGCGGCGGGCTAATGAGGATCTGCAGCAGTTCGCGTATTCGGCGAGCCACGATCTCCAGGAGCCCATCCGGAACGTGACCATCTACAGCGAAATTGTGGGCCGTCGTTATAAGGACGTACTGGACGACGACGGCAAGCAGTTCCTCGGATTCCTCATCGAAGGCGGGCGGCGGATGGCGATGCTCATCAACGACCTGCTGGCCTACACGCGGGCCGGCGCCGCGGATGTGGATATTTCCCTGCAGGATTCGGGCGTGGTTCTGGAGCGGACGCTCGCCGGACTGGCGGAAGCGATCCGCGAGAGCGGCGCAACGGTCACGCATGACGCGCTTCCGCGAATCTATATTGGCGAGGCGCACCTGCAGCAGGTGCTGCAAAACCTGATCAGTAATGCAATCAAGTACCGGGGGGAGGAGCCACCCAGGATTCACATTTCCGCCGTGAATCTGGGAGCGGCATGGCAGTTTTCAGTGAGGGACAACGGGATCGGGATCGACCCCCAGTACAAGGAGAAAATCTTTGGAGTATTCAAGCGACTTCACCGCGACCAGAAATACAGCGGCACCGGCGTCGGACTCGCCATCTGCCAGCGTGTGGTTGAGCGCTACGGCGGGCGAATCTGGGTCGAATCTTCCGTCGGGCACGGCGCCACCTTCCACTTCACCATCCCGCGATACGCCGGGCGGGTCCAGCGCGCGGCGGCTGAACATTCTAATGGTTGAAGACAATCTCGCGGACGCACTGCTGGTCCGCGAAGCGCTGCGCACGGAAAAGCTGCCGGTGGAAGTGTACGCCGCAGTGGACGGCGAGCAGGCGATCGCGTTCATCGAGAAAGCGGAAGGTGACAGCGGCGCGCCGGCACCGGACGCCGTGATTCTCGATATCAATCTGCCTCGCATCGACGGCTTCGAAGTGCTGCGCCGAATCCGCGCGAGCGCACGATTCGAAAAGCTGCCCGTGATGGTGGTCACATCGTCGGATTCGCCGGGAGATCGAAGCGAGAGCGCGAGGATCGCGAATGGCTACTTCCGGAAATGTCCGGATTACGACGAATTCCTGAAGATCGGCCCGGCCATCCGGGAGATGCTCGAAAAAAACAATCTTCTTTGATCGCGTTTTGACGCTTGCCACCCGCCTCGGAACGGAGTAACGTGTAACTCGTCGATGGAGGGAGATAAGTATGCCATTAAGCGATACAATTCACTCCGTTCTTGCGAGCAAGGGATGGGGAGTGTTCTCCGTGGCGCCGGAAGTGACGGTTTACAGCGCCGTCCAGCAGATGGCTGACCGGGATATCGGCGCGCTTGCCGTGATGGGGCCGGAGAAGCTGCTGGGGATTTTTTCAGAGCGCGACTATGCGCGCAAAATCATTCTGCTGGGGCGTTCGTCGAAGGATACGAGCGTGGGTGAGGTGATGTCGTATCCCGCGAACACCGTGACGCCGGAGGACACTGTGGAGGATTGCCTCCGCATGATGACCACGTACCGGCTGCGGCATCTGGTGGTCGTGGAGCGCGGCTCGCCGGTGGGCATGGTGTCGATCGGCGATCTGATGAAGTGGGTGATGTCCGCGCAGGAGGACATGATCGGCCACCTGCATACGTACATTTCAGGAAATTACCTGGGCTGAGGGAAACCAGGTTACTTCCAGATTTGCCGCGCCGTATCCGCGACGAGCTTCAGCTTGGCCCACTGCGCTTCTTCCGTGACGGGATTGCCTTCCATCACGGAAGCAAAGCCGCACTGCGGGCTGAGGGCGAGGTTCTCGAGCGGAACGTATTTCGACGCGGCTTCGACGCGGGCGATCAGATCTTCTGCTTTTTCGATCGCGGGTTTCTTGCTGCTCACGAGCCCCAGCACGACGGTCACGCCTTTCGGAATGAAGCGAAGCGGCTCGAATGAGCCGGAGCGCTCGTCATCGAATTCGAGCAGGAAGCGATCGACGTGGATTCCGGTGAAGAGCTTTTCGGCGATCGCGTCGTAGCCTCCCTGCGCGTACCAGTTGCCTCGATTGTTGCCGCGGCAGAGATGCAGGGCGAGCGTCGCGCCGGAATTGCGCGCGGCGTCGAAGCAGGCGTTGTCGGCGGCGATGGCTTCATCGAGCGCGGCATCCGGATCGACGCCGATTTCCGTGCGCACCCACTCGCGCCATTTGGGATCGATGAAGTACGAATAGCGCGGAGTGTCGATCTGGATGTAATGAACGCCATCGGACGCAAGCGCAGCGACCTCGCCTTTGAGGATGCCGACGACATCCGCGAGCAACGCGGAGCGGTTCGCGTAGACTTTGTCGGTCACGCCCTTCTTGAACGAGATGTAGGGGAACTGATTTGGGCTCGGCAGCGTGACCTTGACGTTGGTCCGGCTGTTGGCGAGCAGGAACGGCGTTTCGAGAGCGGTGAGCCGCCGCTTCTGCTTCAGGTTGCCGGTAACGACGCCGGGGATGTGGCTGGGCGCGGTGGCCGTCGATGAATCCTTTTTCCAGGAATAGCCGAGGGCTTCCTCGCCGAGCGCGAAGCCGTCGACCGAATCCGTGAAATCGCTCATGAACGTGCTGCGGCGGAACTCGCCATCCGTGCTGATGGTGAAGCCGAGCTCGGCCTGGCGCTGCAGGACCCCGCGGATGGCGCGGTCTTCGAGCTCGCGCAGGTTTGGATCATTCGCAGTGTGGGCGGCGAGCAGTGCCGCCGGGCGAAGGAAGCTGCCGACGTGGTCGGCGCGATAGGTATTTTTCATATCGAGATGAGTTTCTTCGTGTATTGGATTGAGACTTCGAGATCTTCGCGCTCTGTGGCGAGGCGCTGAGCCTGCATTTCCGGGCTCGTGAGGCGGCGGCCCCGTCCTCCGCCGCGTCCCTGGCCTGGAGCTGGCGTCTGCATGCCGGCCGGCGGAACGCCTTTCAGGGCCGGATCGAGGAATTGATCGAATTCCCAGGCGGGCGCGGCAGTTCCGGCAAGGGTGGCGGAAAGAAAATTTCGTCGTTGCATGATTTTGCCTCCCTGCAGCGTATCCAATTCAGGCCAAATGAAAGACTTCTTCGATCCTTTCGAGAGCTTCGTCGGCGCGTCCTTTTTCGTGCACGAAGAACGGTTTCATTTCGCGCTGCCAACGTTCATTTACGTCCGTTTCCGCCATGCGGCAGCGTGATTCTTCGAAGTTGTCCGTTTCGAGATAGCCGATGAGCAGGCCATCCGGACGCAGGAAAAGCGAGTAGTTCCGCCAACCGGTGGCGGAAAGCGCAGCGAGCATTTCCGGCCAGACCTGCTGATGGCGGCGCTTGTATTCGTCAAGCATGTCGGGCCGCACGCGGAGAAGAAAGCAGACTCGTTCCATAGTTATTCCATCGGAAGACCAGTATAGTTTTCGGCCAGGCTCGTCATCGCGGCGTGCGAACAGGTGACGTAATCGAGTTCGGCAAGCTGCCGGCGATTTTCGAACGGAGTGGCGGCGGGCGAGAGGTGGAGCAGAGAAGTCATCCAGTTGGAGAATCGCTGGGCTTTCCAGACGCGGCGCAGGCACTTCGCGGAATATTCGTTGAGGGCGTGTTCGCTGCCGCTGCGGTAGAAATCGGCGAGTGCGAGCGAGAGATAGCGAACGTCCGCCACCGCGAGGTTGAGTCCTTTCGCGCCGGTGGGCGGCACGATGTGGGCTGCATCGCCCGCAAGGAAGAGACGGCCATGGCGCATCGGTTCGGCGACGAAGCTGCGCATGCCGGTAATGCCTTTCTGGAAGATTTCGCCTTCGTTGGGTTGCCAGCCGTCTGACGTGGAAAAGCGCGTGCGCAGTTCGCTCCAGATGCGATCGTCCGGCCAGTCGCGGATGTCTTCATCGGGCGCGCATTGCAGGTAGAGGCGCGTGACTTTCGAGGAGCGCATGCTGAAAAGCGCGAAGCCTCGCTCATGGCGGCTGTAGACCAGCTCATCGCAGGAGGGCGCGGCGTGCGCGAGGATGCCGAGCCAGGCGTACGGGTATTCGCATTCGAAAACGGAAAGCGCCGCGGCGGGGATTGCAGGGCGGCAGATGCCGTGAAAGCCGTCACAGCCCGCGATGAAATCGCAGTGGATCGTTTGGGGACGCCCGGTGTGTGTGAATGTGATTCGCGGCGCGGTGGAATCGAACTCGTGAATCGCGACGTCCGCGGCTTCGAAGAACAGAGGGTGGCCGGTGGACTGGCGCGCGTGGATCAGATCGGTGACGACTTCGTTCTGTCCGTAGATCGCGATGGCGCGTCCGGTGAGCGAGGCGAAATCGACGCGATGGCGGGCGCCGCCGAAGGCAAGATAGATGCCCTCATGCCGCATTCCCTGTTGCGCGAGCCGGCGGCCGACTCCGGCTTCATGGAGAAGATCGACCGTGCCCTGTTCCAGCACGCCCGCGCGAACGCGGTCAATGACATATTGCTGCGTGCGGTTCTCAATGACGACCGATTCGATGCCTTCGAGATGCAGCAGGTGCGCGAGCAGAAGCCCCGCGGGCCCGGCGCCGACGATCCCGACCTGAGTGCGGATTTCAGACACGCTCAATGACCATGGCAATGCCCTGACCGACGCCAATGCACATCGTGCAGAGCGCGTAGCGGCCTTTCGTGCGCTGCAGTTGATAGATGGCTGTCGTGAGGAGACGCGCGCCGCTGGCTCCCAGGGGATGGCCAAGCGCGATCGCGCCGCCCTGTGGATTGACGCGCGGATCGTCATCCGCGATTTTCAGTTGACGAAGCACGGCGAGTCCCTGCGCGGCGAACGCTTCGTTGAGTTCGATGATGTCGATCTGATCGAGCGTGAGGCCGGCTTTGGCCAGCACGCGCTCGGTGGCGGGAACGGGCCCCATTCCCATCACCCGCGGCGCGACGCCGGCGGCGGCCGACGCGACGAAGCGGGCTTTCGGCTGGAGCGCGTGGTCGCGCGCCGCCGATTCGGAGGCGAGCAGCAGCGCGCACGCGCCATCGTTGATGCCGGATGCATTGCCCGCCGTGATGGTGCCATCGGGGCGGACTACCGGCTTCAGTTTCGCCAGCGCTTCGATGGCGGTCTGCGGGCGTGGATGCTCATCCGCCGTGAGCGTGCCGGCCGCGATGATTTCTTCCGCCATGCGTCCATCGGCAATCGCGCGGGCGGCGTTCTGCTGGCTGCGCAGGGCTAAGGAATCCTGATCTTTGCGCGAGATCCCGAATTCGGCGGCCACATTCTCAGCCGTTTCGGGCATCGTGTCGGTCCCGTACAGTTGCTTCAGGAGGGGATTGATGAAGCGCCATCCCATCGTGGTGTCTTCGAGCTTCTGATTGCGCGCGAACGGGGCATCGGCTTTGCCCATGACGAACGGCGCGCGCGACATGGATTCCACGCCGCCGGCAATCGCGAACGAAATCTCGCCGGAGGCAATGGAACGCGCCGCGAGAGACGCCGCATCGAGGCTCGATCCGCAGAGGCGATTCACGGTGGTCGCCGGGATGCGTTCGTCGAGACCCGCCAGCAGCGCGGCCATGCGGGCGACATTGCGGTTGTCCTCGCCCGCCTGGTTGGCGCAGCCGTAGAACACGTCATCGAGACGCAGCCAGTCCGCGTGCGGATTCCGTTCGATCAGGGCGCGAATCGGAATGGCGGCAAGATCGTCGGCCCGGACGGCGGAGAGCCCGCCGCCGTAGCGGCCGAAGGGTGTGCGGGTGGCATCGCAGAAGTACACCGGCTGCATTGTCTATCTATCTTACAGATGCCGATTATCGTTCAGGTGTGCGATTATCGCCCCGCGGCTACGGAAGCATCTGGCCGAGCCGATGCGCATACGCGCGTAGTTCCGGAAGGATGCGCCCGGTCAGATCGCCCCGGGTAATTCGCGCCGCGTGCACGCCGGTATTCATGGCCGCCACTATACGTCCCGATTCCGCGCGAACCGGCACCGCGATCGACCGCAGTCCGATTTCGAGTTCCTCATCGACGAGCGCGTACCCGTGCTCGCGAGCCGCGTCGATCGCCCGAAACAAGGCGGATTGCGACGTCAGCGTTTTCGGCGTTATCCGCTTCAAGGAGGCATTCTTCAGGAAGGCGCGCAGATCGGCGGGCGCCATGGCCGAAAGCAGCACGCGGCCCATCGACGTGCAGTATGCGGGCAGGCGGCTGCCGACCGAAAGATCGACGCCCATCACGCGATTTGAGGCGGCTCGGGCCACATAAACGATCTGATCGCCATCGAGCACGCTGACGGAGCAGGATTCGTGGATGCGAGCGCTCAACTGTTCGAGGATTGGAATCGCGAGCGAGGTGAGCGAAGTGGAGGAAAGATACGAAAAGCCCAGCCGCAGGATGCGCGTGGTCAGGCGGTGTACGGTGCCATCGTGCTCGGCGTAGCCGAGTTGCTGCAGGGTAATGAGCAGGCGGCGAACGGCGGCGCGCGACAGTCCGGTGGCAGCGGCCAGTTCGGAGACAGTCCGGCCCCTGGGGCTGTCGTTGAACGCCTCGATCACCTGGAGCCCGCGCGCCAGCGAAAGGACGTAATCGGGATCGCCGCTCTTTACCATCGGCATTGTCACAGTCGGGGCCATTATCTTACAATTGGCGAATAACGCGCAATCGGACGTTTATCGCACAATGGCCGCCTTCCAGAATCTCGCCGAAGCAGTCGCAACGAACGTGCGGGATGGCGACCGTGTGGCTCTCGAAGGGTTCACGCACCTCATCCCGTTCGAAGCGGGGCATGAAATTATCCGGCAGCGACGCCGCGGGCTCACGCTGATCCGGATGACGCCGGATCTGCTTTACGACCAGATGATCGGCGCGGGATGTGCCTCGAAGCTGATCTTTTCGTGGGGCGGGAATCCGGGCGTCGGTTCGCTACACCGGTTTCGTGACGCGGTGGAGCGCGGCTGGCCTTGTCCGCTGGAGATCGAAGAACACAGCCATGCCGCAATGGCGAACGCGTGGGCTGCCGGCGCCTCGGGCCTGCCGTTTGCCGTGTTTCGCGGCTACATTGGGGTCGATCTGCCGGCTGTGAATGCGAATATTCGCTCCATCGATTGCCCGTTCACCGGCGAGAAACTGGCGGCTGTGCCGGCGCTGCGTCCGGATGTGGGAATTATCCACGCCCAGAAAGCGGACCGCGCGGGGAACGTTCTGATCGAAGGGATCGCGGGCGTGCAGAAAGAAGTGGTACTGGCGTCGAAACGGTCGATCGCGACGGTGGAAGAAATCGTTGAAGATTTCGGCGAGCGCAGTCCGAACGCGATGATTCTGCCTTCGTGGACGATCACGTCCGTTGTCCTCGCGCCCGGCGGCGCGAGGCCGTCGTACGCGCATGGCTATTACGGCCGCGACAATTCGTTCTATCTGAAGTGGGATGAGATCTCGCGCGACCGGGAAACGTTCGCTGCGTGGATTCGGGAGAACGTCGGTTGAGCCAGCCCTATACTGCCGCCGAGATGATGACGGTCGCCGCGGCGCGGGCGCTCGGCAACCACGATATCTGTTTCGTGGGGATCGGCCTGCCATCTGCGGCCTGCAATCTGGCGCGCATGACGCACGCTCCTGGCCTGACCCTGATCTACGAATCCGGAACGATCGAAACCAAGCCACGCGTACTGCCGCTTTCGATCGGCGATGGAGAGCTCTGCGAGACCGCATTGACCACCGTCTCGGTGCCGGAGATGTTCCGGTACTGGCTGCAGGGCGGACGAATCACGGTCGGCTTTCTGGGCGGCGCGCAGGTGGACCGCTTCGGCAATCTGAACAGCACGGTGATCGGGAAATACGGCAGTCCGAAGGTGCGGCTGCCGGGGGCCGGCGGCGCGACCGAAATCGCCACGAGTTGCGGGCGAATCTTCATCGTGATGCGGCAGAGCCCGCGCACGTTCGTGAAGCAGCTCGATTTCATGACGACGCTGGGACACGGCCCTACGGGCCGCGAACGGCGCGAACTCGGGATCAGGACCGAAGGCCCCGCACTTCTCGTCACGGATCTGTGTATCATGAAGCCCGGCGAGGAAACGAAAGAAATGTCGATCGTGAGTCTGCATCCCGGGGTCACGCTGGATGCGGTGCGCGCGGCGACGGGATGGGA
>CAZPZE010000557.1:0-1687 GCA_964590625.1 uncultured Solibacteraceae bacterium | reverse complement strand
TGCGGAGGCAGCGGAGGCGAACTACCTGGTGACAGGAAATCTTCGACACTTCCCGCCGAGGTGGAACAATACGCGTGTGGTGCCGCCGTAGGGGCCTTTTGGGTTCGGCCACGGATCAACACAGATTTCAGGAGTGAAGTTCGTTTGAGGAGTGTTGCGAAGCGCTTTTGAATATGATCCAGGCCGCTACGGTCCAGCAGAAGTCCGGCAGTGCAGATAGCGCGCCGGAGAGAATGAATTGGCTTCGAGTGATCTGGCCATACACCAGCGCTGTTGCGTAGTCGCGCGGGGTGAAGACGAGTGCGGCGTAGATCTGCCCGCCGATCCTGATGACAAGCGCCGCGACTCCTGCGATCGAAGCGATCTGAGCGATAGTTCTGAATAGCGGCGACGTCTGAGAGGGCGATCCTGACTGGCGGGTCAAAAAAATAAGAAACAGGACAGACGCCAGCAGAGACACGATCATGGCGATGTTCCGGAGCAGAGCAGTGGCGCCGGCGCTCTGGAGCCAGGTCCATAGATTTGCGGCTGCGGTTCTCTCCTGAAGCATGCCGATCTCTGCGATATTGCGCTGCAGCAATGTTACCCATTCGATGATGAGCGGTGGACTCAGGAGCGCGCCCTGAATCAGAGCGATTATCAGCGTGGCGTACGAAGATTTTTCGTCAGGTCCAGTTGCGGGTGCATGCGGTAGATCGCGACGAACAGAACCGGCAACGGGGCCAGGAAAGCCGTGTTGGTGAGGAGTGACGCGAGGCCCGCCAATTCGAAGGCGTGAATGAGGGCGATCGCCTGGCTGGCGATCCAATGAGCGCGCACCAGACCCAATGAGATCGCGGTGATGAGCGCGGCGCGTCGAAGGTTCACGTTGTCAGCACTCGATTATAGCGGTTGATGCAGGTGTAACATCCGGCCGGTAGACTTATTGCTGATGCTTCGAATTTCGTTATTACTGTTCTTCGCCGCGGGCGCGGCTGCCCAGGGGCTTCGACCCGGGCATCCGATAGTGGATGCGCATAACTGCTATCCATACGATGGCCTGTGGGGGGACCGGATTGACCGGGCGCTCAGCGCGGGGTTTCCGGTTTCGATTGAGCAGGATCTGACGTGGTATGTGGATCCTTCGACGGGGCAGGGCCGCGAGGTAATTTCGCATGCGGTCAAGGCGCGGGGGGATGAGCCGGATCTGCGGCAGTATTTCTTCGAGCGGGTGCGGCCGATTGTGGAGAAGGCGCTTCAGGAGAACAAGCGCGATACGTGGCCTCTGATCGTGCTGCATTTCGATTTCAAGAGCAATGATGCGCCGCTGCTCGAATCGGTGTGGAAGCTGCTCGAGGAGTATGAGCCGTGGCTGACGACGGCGGTGAAGACGGACAATCCGGCGGATATCACGCCGTACGATGTGAAGCCGATTCTCGCGGTCACGGAAGATGACGATCAGCAGGAGAATGTTTTCTTCCGACAGTTGCCCGTGGGTGCGAAGCTGCTGGTGTTCGGGTCCGCGCATATGAACCGCAAGGGGACGACGGCGATGGCGCCCTCCCAGTTACTGACGGAAAAGCCGACGACTTACCGGCGCTGGTGGAATAACTCGTGGGCTGTGGTGGAGACCGGTGGACAGACTCATGCGGGGAACTGGACGGCGGCGGATATGGCGCGGCTGAAGAGTCTAGTCGACTATGCGCAC
>CAZPZE010000556.1:0-5657 GCA_964590625.1 uncultured Solibacteraceae bacterium | reverse complement strand
GAAAACCCCTCTGCGCCGCAGTTCCACGAGTAGTTCGCCGTCGTTCCGTCGCGATTCTGCTCGCCGTTCGCCTCGTTGTGCTTGTCGTTGTAACTCACCAGGTCCGCCAGCGTAAATCCGTCATGGCAGGTGATGAAGTTGACGCTGTGCCATGGCTCGCGAGCGTTCGACGCATACAGATCCGGACTCCCCACCAGCCTCGTCGCCAGGGCCGACACCATCCCCGGATCGCCCTTCACGAAGCTTCGGATATCGTCCCGGAACTTTCCATTCCACTCCGCCCATCGCCGCCACGCCGGAAAGGTTCCAACCTGATAGAGCCCCGCCGCATCCCACGCCTCCGCGATCAGCTTCGTCTGCGCCAGAACCGGATCGAGCGCCAGATGCTCCAGCAATGGCGGACTCGACAAAACCGAACCATCCTGCGCGCGCCCCAGTACCGACGCAAGGTCAAACCGGAAACCATCCACATGCATCTCCGTCACCCAGTAACGCAGCACATCGCTGATCAGATCTCGCGCCACCGGATGATTGCAGTTCAGCGTGTTTCCGCAGCCGGAATAGTTGAGATACCGGCCCGACCCCGGCTGCAGCATATAGTAAATCGGGTTGTCGATTCCCCTGAATGAATAAGTCGGCCCATGCTCATCGCCTTCCGCCGTGTGATTGAAGACCGCGTCGACAATCACTTCAATCCCGGCTGCGTGAAGCCGCTTCACCATCGTCTTGAACTCGCGGATGGCCCCGTCGTCCCCGCCCTCGGAAGCGTACGACGCCTTCGGAGCAAAGAACGAAATCGGGTTGTACCCCCAGTAGTCGACGCACGGCTGCTCCGGAGTTTCATCGAATTCGAAAATCGGCATCAGTTCCACCGCCGTAACGCCGAGCGTCTGCAGGTACGGAATCTTCTCGATCACTCCCGCGAACGTTCCTGGCTTGCTGACCCCGGACGACGGGTGCCGCGTGAACCCGCGCACATGCATTTCATAAATCACACTGTCCGCCAGCGGAATATTGAGCGGCTGATCGAATTCCCAGTCGAAGTGGTTATCGATCAGCGCGGCGCGGCGAGGCGACGAACCCGAGAGAGCGCGCGCGTAAGGATCGAGCAGCACATTCCGCCCGTCAAACCGAAAAATCTCCGGACTGAAATTCGGCGATCGTTCCATCCGGAACGCATAATGGATTCCCGGATCCAGCCCCAGCAGGAACGCATGCCACACGTCCCCCGTTCGGTTCAGATGAGGATCGAAAGGAAACTCCACCAGCGGCTCGTCCTCGCCGGGGAAGAACAGAATCAGCGTCACGCTCGTTGCGTGTCGCGAAAAAATACTGAAGTTGATCCCGCCCCGCAGCACCGTCGCCCCGAAGGGCAGCGGCGACCCGCGGCTGAACTCGAACTGAGTCGTAACCATCGAGAGCAGCTTTTCACGCAGGTTCCGCATGGCGCGATACTGCAAAAGTGTATCAGCCGCCCGGCGGGTGGCTCCTTCCGCTGCCCCTTTTCAGCTTCGCTGATTCGTCAGCAGCCCGATGAGCTCTTCTTCAAACGTGTCGAGATCGGTTCCAAGGTCGTCAGTGGCGCCGCTGTATACCAGTTGCCCCTTCGCGATGACACTGATGTTGTCGCAAAGGCTCCGGATCTCGTGCGCATCGTGGCTGCTGAGAAAAATCGTGTCGTTCTCCCGCTCGGCAAGGCGATGCAGCAGCCTCCACATATCGCGCTTAGCGGGCAGATCGAGACCGCGCGTCGGCTCGTCCAGAAACAGAACCTTTGGATTGCCCATCAACGCGCGCGCAATTTCAACTCGCCGCTTCATCCCCGTACTGTAAGTGCCCATCAGCTTTCCGCGAAATGCCCGGTCAAGCCCCACATCGTCCAGCAGAGACTCCACCTCAAGCTCCGGCTCCGGAAGCTGCCGAATTCGGGCGAAGTATTGCAGATATTCCCGTGCTGTCCAGGAAGATTGACTCTCGCTCGTCTCGTCGCTCACCAGCCCGACGATTCGCCGCACAGCGAGGGGATCTTTCGCCACGTCGTTGCCCCAAATCTTCGCGATGCCTCCGCTCGGAGGCAGAAGAGTCGTCAGCATGCGGATCGTCGTTGTCTTTCCGGCCCCGTTAAGACCCAAAAACCCGTAGAGACAACCTTTCGGAATCGTCAGCGACACCTGATCCACCGCCGTGAAGTCACCGAACCGGCGGGTCAAACCCAACATTTCGATCGCATACTTCATGCCGCCGCTCACCGCGTCGCTCTCCATCGCCGAAATGCTGCGCCAATGCAGATTGACGGGAACAGCAGGGACGCCGCCCCCATCTCGTAGATCACGTCCGGAATCTGCCCCTCCACCGCCGCACGCGCCGGAAACGTGTATGCCTGCGGGTCGCCCTCAATTCGGTAAGACGCATGAATGCTGACCGGATAGCGATTGCCCCCCACATCCCAGGGTCTGGTCGCATTCAAAATAACCGGAATTCGCGCCACCCAGCCGCTCGCAACATGATGACCGTCTGCCGCCGGCGGTCCCATTTCATTCGGATACACCCGCGTCTCCCACGTGGTTCTGGCGTCATCCGCCGCCACGTTTAGTCCAGCCTCACCTGCAATCTGCGCATGGAAGTCCTGAATCTTCGCCGTGGATTCGACCGGCAGCATGATCAGAAGATCGCGGCGCGAGTCCTCATTCGTTCCAATCGCGCCCGAATCGCGGTTCAACACGCCGCTGCAGCAACGTGCCGGAGCCCGCCCTCCGCGCATCACAAGCGTCAGGCTGAGCCCCCGTCCAAAGAGACCGCGCACCGCCGGGGCAGTATTGGCAGGGGGCGCCGGAGTGTCATAGTTTGTATCCGCCAGAATCATTGGCACAATCATGAGCGCCGCCAGCGCCGCGGCAATAGTCCAGCGTTGGCCGCGCGTTGTTTCCCAGGTTTCCACGCCCTGCGCGCGCAGGAATATCCAGATCGCTGATGCCATCGCGCCCACCGTCAACACTGCAACGCTCAGCCATGTTCCTGTTGTTGAAGAGGGGATGCTTCCAACGGCAAGTGTGAATCCAAGCGCATTCTTGAGAAGCACCGCGGGACTCGCGAGCGTGAGATGTCCCGTGCGCGATGCGCCGTTTCCCCGCGCCACCATCAGTTCCTGCAGCGGCATCAGTCCCGCATAGAACATCAGCACCCCCATGCCTGCGCCGGCGGGCGCCGCCAGGCTGCGGCCGATGAACAACACTCCGGCAAGCACACCGATCGCGACGCTGACAACCAGCATCGCCGGGGTCCAGATCAGGAATTTGTGCAGCAACAGAGGCACCCCGACGTGCGCCGCGTAAACCACAAACATCGGCAGGAGTGCCACATAATAAGCCGCGGCGAGCGTGAGAAGAACAAGTATCTTCGCGATGAGCCAGTGGCTTCGTTCCACCGGAGAAGTGAAGACGCATTCCACGAATCGGCTCGCCCGCGCACTCGCAATCATTCCGGCTGCCAGCGGAATGAACATAAGCGGCACAAGTCCGTAGGCGATGATGCCATATCCATCGAGCCAGGTATCCTGCGTGCCGGCCGTTGCGATGCCCCCAATGATGAGCAGAAGGATTGCGGCGCCGAGCCATGCGAATCGCCCGCGCATTGCGGATTTCAGTTCCTCGGCCCAGAGAGAAAAGATGGCAGCCTGCACGTGAAGCCCTATCAAATCACGGGCATCTGAAAGATTCATGAAAGGCGGCGCAATGATATGTCTTTTCGCCCAAATCACTGCCGGAACCCCGGCGCTTTCATCGCCCATCCACCGGCATTTCAGCGATCTTTCATAATTCGGGCGTAGAGTCATGCCCGAGACTCTAAGCCCAACGGGAGGTGAAGTATGAGAAGAGACGTAATTAGCGCGATCCGCATCTGCACAGTTGCCGGACTGGCCATCTCCGGACTCGCACACGCACAGACATTCAAGGTCGATAAGTACGACATTAAAGGAGACGGCGGCACCGACTACGTCACCGTCGAGCCTGCGACGGGGCACGTCTTCGTTTCGCGCTCCACCCACATGATGGTGGTCGACGGGCCTACCGGTAAGGTCGTGGCCGATATCCAGAATACGCCGGGTGTCCACGGCGCCGGTATCGCAACCAAAGACGGCCACGGATTCACCACCAACGGCGGCGATTCCACCGTCACCATGTTCGATCTGAAAACCTTCGCCGTGATCAAACAGATCCCGGTCAAGACGGGCGGACTCGACGGCATCATGTACGACGAGCCCGACAACAAAATCGTCCTCACCCAACACAGCCGTCCCATCGGGATGGTGACGGTAATTGATCCAAAGAATGGCGATATCGTCGGAAGCGCAGAGCTGGAATCCACATCGCCTGAAGGCGCCGCCGCCGATGGAAAGGGACATCTCTTCGTCAACAACGAAGGCGCAAGCACCATTCAGGAAATCGACATGAAGACCTGGAAGGCGGTCGCCTCATGGCCGCTCGCCCCCTGCGAAGGCCCAACCGGCATCGCATACGACAAAGCGACAAACCGGATTTTCTCCGGCTGCAGTAATAACTCCGTTGTTGTGGATCCGGGCACCGGCAAGGTCGTCGCGACGATCAAAAACGGTACTCGCGTCGACGCCCTTGGTTGGGATCCGGGCAGGAAGCTGATCTTCATTCCGAATGGCGGCGAAGGAAACGTAACCGTCGTTCACCAGGATTCGGCCGATAAATACACCGTTGTCGCGACCGTCCCAACATTCCCCGGCGCCAAGACGATTG
This sequence comes from uncultured Solibacteraceae bacterium, assembly GCA_964590625.1. Lineage (GTDB taxonomy): Bacteria > Acidobacteriota > Terriglobia > Bryobacterales > Bryobacteraceae > BOG-234. Next base: position 891 of record CAZPZE010000556.1, on the reverse strand, counting down.
CGGCCGACCCGAAGTCACACAACGTCTATTTATTCCAGCCGGAACGCGGCCCAGCGCCGCAGCCGCCCGCCGGCGCTCCCGCACCGCCCGCTGATGGACGGGGAAGAGGCCGCGGACGGGGACCGCAAGGTCCAATCGTCGCCTCATGGTTTATCGTGATGCGCCCACAATAACCCGACTTGCTATCCAGATCGCGGAGTGAGCGGAACTCCCCGGCCCACTCCGCGTAAAATCATCTCACCCCAGCCTCATCGAATCTCCATAATCAAAGCGCATAATCTTCATCAGGAGCACCGCTTACCTATGAAGATAATTTTCACCCTCACGCTGTTTGCAGCACTCACGTTCGCCGCTGAAACAAAGGTCACACTCGAAAGCCTTCCACCCGCCGTGCAGGCTGCTGTAAAAGAGCAAACAAAAAACGCAACCCTCGTCGGTCTCAGCACCGAGAAAGAAGACGGCAAAACCACTTACGAGGCCGAAACAACGATCAACGGCAAATCCCGTGACGTCACCCTGGACAAAACCGGCGCAATCGTTGAAACCGAGGACGAAGTCGATATCGAGACCATTCCCGCCGCCGCCAAAGCCGCGCTCCGGAAGCGCGCCGGTACCGGAACGATCTCGAAGGTTGAGAAAGTAACCGCCGGTTCCAGCGTCAGCTACGAAGCCGCGATAAAGACAAAAGCCGGGAAATCAACTGAAGCTGCCGTAAACGCCGACGGCACGCCGCATAAAGAAGACTAAGCTCTCGCTCCGCAAATCGTCTCCTTCGACATGCCGCATGAACTCCACATCGAAATATCTCTGCGCCTTTGCCCTCGGCGCAATCGCTGTGTTCGCACAATCATCCGGCGGTTCGTTACGGGGCGTTGTTACCGATCCCTCGGC
>CAZPZE010000555.1:0-2972 GCA_964590625.1 uncultured Solibacteraceae bacterium | reverse complement strand
CCACACATTCACCGCTCTGAACGAAGCCAACGTGGCGGTGAACACCGGCAACTGCATGCCGTCCTCAACATTCATCGCGGAAAAGACAGGGGGAGCGGCCACATGCGTGGACGCCCCGCCCGCTGACGCGGTCATGCAGGGCGCGCGCTCCACATACACCCTGGGCTTTTACCTCGACGAGAATGAACGCGACGATACTTATCGCTCCATTCGCGTTCAGGTGAATCGCCCGCATGCCCGGTTGTTTTACCGGCAGGGCTACTTTGCGGGCAAAGCCGCCACGGCGTTGAAGGAAAAGAAGCCGGAACTGGAATCGGCGCTGCTGACGCCGGTCCAGGAGGATGCCCTGAAGATCACGGCCTCTGTGACGAAAGTCGAGGCGCAGAGCAAGCTGCGGATTCGCCTCGATCTCGATCCGGCAACGCTCTCCGTGAGTGACAAGGATGGGAGGCTATCCGGGAAGGTCGACGAACTGCTGGCTGAACTGAACGAGAACGGAGACATGGTCGGGAAAATCTCCGACACCAGGGCGTTCGAACTCCCCACCGCAAAGCGCGCCATCTACGAGACCCGGGGCGTCGGCTGGCCGATCGAGATCGCTGTCGCGCCCGCAACCGTGAAGCTCGCGATTATCATTCGTGATGCAAAATCCGGGCGGCTCGGATCCCTGACCATCCCTCTCGCGGATGTGAAATAGGGTAGCCGATGAAGTTGGCCGATCCAGGAACGCTCAATTGGACGTGGGAATCTCGTCCGCTGATTCCACAATCAGATATTCAACAGGTAGCTTTGCGGACTCGATCCTCAAACCGAGTTGTCGAATTGCTGAGAAGATGGTGGGACTTTCATCATCCCGTGCCCCTGCGGAGTTGGGAAAAACCCGGGCAATCTCGGCTTCGGATAACGTAGTCCGCCGGCTCTCAGGGGGAATTCGTCCGGTAAGCTGAATGTCAAACTCGCCCGCGATTCCTGCGGAGTCAACGACGTTCCGGTCCAGGCTTACGCCGAGAAAATAAGCCAGGCGTGCGATGGTCATGATGCCGTGAACCGTGATTTCACCCGTCCAAGCTTCACTGTGAAAAGGTTTTGAGGCGTGACGCTGCTCGCGGACGATGGTGCCGCGCGCTGCATTTTCAGCCCATCGGGCGCCACGACGAGAGCGTAGACTCGATCGTTGCGCTTTTCCATGTGCGTCCTGAGGTGCAGACGCTCTTCGAGAAGTTGTCTGAGCATCGCCGGCACCTGGTCTTTCTGTTCCGGGGAAAAACGTGCATCGAGCATATACCGGCGCGAATCCAGCCACGACGGGCCATCGATTAGGAACGCACTCCGTAAGCTCGTTCGAGCAGCAGCCGAAGACTGCAGTCGCATGACACGCGCGATGGATGGATGACGATACCACGGCCGAAGCGTGTCTCTGATGCCTTGAATGAGGCGACGTCGAAAGTCGCAGCCTTCGCCTCCGTGCCCGCGTTCAAAAATCCTGTTACGAAAATAAGCAGCAGGCCGCGCCGCCTGAGTCGATCCCACACGCGAATTCCGTCATGCCGGTCCGTCGGCCTTTTCTCTGTCATTGGCATTGATCAGCTGGCAGGAGTGAGTATACTCCGATCGAGCCTGCAAATAAAAAAGCGCCAGAGATTTCTCTCCGGCGCTCGATCTTTCAGAAGAGGAGGGACCTAGACGACGTCCACGCCCATGGACCGCGCGGTCCCCTTCACCGAATTCATTGCCGCTTCCACATCGAAGCAGTTCAGATCCGGCATCTTGATCTTCGCGATCTCTTCCACCTGCTTCATCGTGATCTTGCCGACCTTCGCCTTGTGCGGCTCGGCAGAACCTTTCGCCAGCCCAATGGCGCGCTTGATGAGCACCGGCACCGGCGGGGTCTTGGTGATGAACGTGAACGAGCGGTCGGAGAAGATCGTGATCACGACCGGGATGATGAGACCTTCCTGATCCTTCGCCGAGGTCTTCGCATTGAAGGCCTTGCAGAACTCCATGATGTTGACGCCCTGCGGACCGAGAGCGGTTCCGACAGGAGGAGCCGGTGTCGCCTTTCCCGCGGGAATTTGCAGCTTAACCTGACCAGTAACTTTCTTTGCCATAAAAAACCTTTCTTCACTTCTCCGCGCGGCGCAGTCACGCAGCCGGCGCGCTTTGCATTTTCCCTGTTAAGACGACTTCTCCACCTGCAGGAAGTCCAGTTCCACCGGCGTCGCGCGGCCAAAAATCGTGACCAGCACGCGCAGCGTGTTCCGCTCCGGATTCACCTCGTCCACCTTGCCCTGGAACGTTGCGAACGGTCCGTCGATAATACGTACGGTCTCGTTCTTCTCAAAGTTCATCTTCGGACGCGGCCGTTCGGCGCTCGTCGTCTGACGATAGAGCATCTTGTTGATCTCGTCAGCGCTGAGCGGCACCGGCGTCGTTCCGCCGCCCACGAATCCGGTCACGCGCGGCGTATCTTTCACGCGGTGCCAGAGCTCGTCGTTCGAGGAGCCATCCGGATTCCGCATCGCCATCTGGACGACCACGTAGCCCGGATAAAGCAACCGCTTGCTGGTCACCTTCTTGCCGTTGCGCAGTTCCACCACTTCTTCTTCCGGGATCAGAATCTGGCCGATCGCATCGCCGAATCCGAACGCATCCGCGCGCGTACGCAGCGATTCCGCCACCTTGCGCTCGAAACCCGAGTAGGTGTGGATGATGTACCACTGCTTGTTGTCCGGAGGCAGTTCGGCCGCAGTCTCCGCCGCAGCGGGCTCAGCCGGATCGCTCGGAGGCGTCAGCGGTTCTTCCGGGTTGAAATCCGATTCAGGAGTCATTTACTTCTCCAGCGCATGGTATGCCGCCACCACTGTATTGTTGATCGAGGCGTCGACCACGTAGAAGAAGAGTGAGAACCCGAACACGCTCAGGATCACCACGATGGTGGTCGATTCGACCTTGGCGCGGCTGGGCCAGGTCAC
>CAZPZE010000554.1:0-8786 GCA_964590625.1 uncultured Solibacteraceae bacterium | reverse complement strand
ACCGTCGGCGAATTCCGCATCCACTACGCCGGCTTCTTCGATCCCGGGTTCGGCTACGGCTCCGTAGCCGGCGAAATCACCGGTACGCGCGCCGTGCTCGAAGTCCGCTCGCACGAAGTGCCGTTCATTCTCGAAGACGGCCAGGTCGTCGCCAGCCTCGTATTCGAACGTCTGCTCGAACGCCCGCGTGCGCTCTATGGCGAAGGCATCGGTTCGAACTACCAGCGCCAGGGCCTGAAGCTCAGCAAACATTTCAAGACTCCCGTCCATGCCTGAATTTGATGTTGTCGGCGTCGGCCTCAACGCTACCGATACGATGCTGGTCGTCCCGCACTTTCCCGCCTATGGCGGCAAGGTGCCTTTCCTCAGCGAAGCATATTCGCCCGGCGGACAGGTGGCCACCGCCATGGTTGCCTGCGCGAAGCTTGGTCTGCGCGCGAAATACATCGGCACCGTGGGCGATGACGAGCGCGGCCGCATCCAGATGGAAAGCCTGCGCGGCTCCGGCGTCGATCTCACGCACGTGCAGCTTCGCCACAACTGCCCGAATCAATCGGCCTACATCGTCATCGACCAGGCCACCGGTGAACGCACTGTTTTTTGGAGCCGTCCGGATTGCCTCCGCATTTCGCCCGAAGAGATCACGCCCGGCCAGATCACCTGCGCACGCCTGCTCCACATCGATGGTCACGATACGCCGGCCGTCGAACACGCCGCCCGCATCGCGCGCGAGAACGGCATTCCGGTCACCGTCGACGTCGATACGATTTATCCAGGCTTTGACCGCGTACTGCCGCTCGTCGATTACCTCATCGCCAGCTCCGAATTTCCCGCCCGCTGGACCCGCATCGAAGATCCGTTCGACGCCCTCGCCGCCATCCAGAACGAATACCGTATGCCCGTCGCCGCCATGACGCTCGGCGCGCACGGCGCTCTGGCGCGCGTCGAAGGCCGCTTCGTCTACTCGCCGGGATTTGTCGTCGATTGCGTCGATACCACCGGCGCGGGAGACGTCTTCCACGGCGCGTTCTGTTATTCTGTGTTGCAGAAGATGCCTCTCGCGGAAGCGCTGGAATTCTCGAACGCGATGGCTGCGCTCAACTGCACGGGGACCGGGGCGCGAGGCCACATCGCGAGCCTCCAGGAAATTCGCGCCCTCATGGCCTGCGGAACCCGCCGCGAACGGCCCGAGATCGCGGCCATGGCACACTAAAGCCAACCAGCCGCATGTTTCCACTCCGCGACGATCGCCCCAACTACACGCCTCCGCTCGTCACCACGATGATCATTCTGGCGTGCGCTTTCGTCTTCCTTCATGAGATTTCGCTCGACGAATTTTCGCGCAATTACTTCCTCACGAAGTATGCCGTAGTTCCCGCGCGCCTCCGGCCCATTACCCTGCTGACCTCGCTCTTTCTCCATGGCGGATGGATGCACATCATCGGCAATATGCTCTTCCTCTGGGCGTTCGGACGCAGTCTGGAAGACGCCATGGGCCACGCGAAGTTCCTCGCTTTCTATCTGCTCAGCGGAGTGATCGCGGGCGTCGCGCAGATGTACTTCGCCAGTAATCCCTGGGTCCCGACCGTGGGCGCGAGCGGCGCCATCGCCGGCGTGATGGGCGCTTATCTGCTGCGCTTCCCGCGCGCCTGGATTCATACCCTGGTGATTGTGATCGTCTTCATCACCACCGTGGAAATCCCGGCCTGGTTCTTCACGATTTTCTGGTTCATCACCCAGCTGTTCAACGGTCTCGGATCCATCGCCACCACGCAGGTTTCGGGCGGCGGCACCGCCTGGTTCGCGCACATCGGCGGTTTCATCTCCGGCATGATTCTCGTAACGATCATGGGGACGCGGAATCGCTACGTCCGGCACGCTGAGGACCGCTGGTAGAAATCTATGCCTGACGTACTTGCAATTGCCGCTCACCCGGATGACGTGGAACAGACCTGCGGCGGCACTCTCCTCCGCATGGCCGAAGCCGGTTACACCACCGGCATCATCGACCTGACCGCCGGCGACATGGGGACCCGCGGATCGCCCGAAATTCGCATCGAAGAATCCCACGCCGCCGCGAAGATTCTTGGCGTCTCCCATCGCGAGAATCTCCACTTCCCGGACGCGCGTCTCGAAAACACCATGGCCGGCCGCATGACGATCGCGCACCGCATCCGCGAACTGCGTCCGAAGACCGTGATTCTGCCGTATTGGACGGGCCGTCATCCTGATCATTACCGCGCCTCCGAACTCGGCTACGAAGGCTGTTTCCTCGCCGGACTGAAGAAGATCGATCAGTACACCGAACCCCACCGCCCGCAGAAGATCATTTATTCCTCGCTCTACGCGAACGTCGCGCCGTCCTTTGTGGTCGACATCACCCGCTATTTCGAAAAGCGCATGGAATCGCTTTTTGCCTACCGGTCGCAATACGGTGCGGCTGAGGAGGGGGCGACGCTCTTCCCGAACGAAGCTGAAATCCGCGAGCGTCTGGCGTCCATCGCCCGCTTTTACGGCAATCTCATCGGCGTAAAGTACGGCGAACCCTTCGTCGTGAAGGAAACCATGCAGGTGGATGACGTGGTTGCCTTTCCCGTCCGCAGCATTTGAAATCATCGCAATTCACAGGAATATCTGTGATATAACGTCAATTAGGGATGATTGCAGTCCTTATTGCCATCGGTGCAATGCTGGTTATGGCGGAGTTTGTGGTGTGGTGGCGATCGCACAGCCACAGTTATGATTCCCCAAACGCGGAATCGTGGCTCGACGATTTTTCGTCCGCGGCCTATCGTCCCATGATTCGGCTCGCGGAACCAAACGACGCCGGTTACCTTGCCTCACAGCGCGGTCTCGATGAGGCCGCCCGCTACCGCCGCTGGCAGCGCCGTGCGCTCCGCACCTACCTCCGCCGCCTCTCGCGCGACTTCCAGCGCCTGCATTCGCTCGCCGCCGCCGCCCCCTGGCGCCGCCTGAAATTCCTGCTGTCGGTCTGGAGCGTGGAAGTCCGCCTGCTCTTCACCAGCGCGATTGATATCCGGCCGCTTCTCGTGACCATAGACGACCTCGCCGCCCAGGCCCGTCAGCGCCGCCAAAGCCAGATCTGACCCCTACCCCACCGCCGCCCACGAATACGCATACACCATAGCGATCACTCCAATCACCGACGCCAGAAAAATACTGTGCTTCAACGTGAACCGGAACAGCCGGCTCTCGTCCTGGGCCGCCATCGACGTCGCCGCCGCGGCCACCGCAATATTCTGCAGGCTGATCATCTTCCCCATCACCCCGCCGCTCGAATTCACCGCCGCCATCAGCGAAGGACTCATCTGCAGCTTCTGCGCCGTCACCACCTGCAGACTTCCGAACAGCGCATTGGCGGACGTATCGCTCCCCGTCAAAAACACACCCATCCACCCCAGCAGCGCCCCGAAGAACGGGAACATCCGGCCCGTCGCCGCGAACGCCAGCCCCAGCGTTCCGGTTGCGCCTGAATAATTCATCAGAAACGCCAGCCCCAGCACAATGGCAATCGTCGATTCCGCCAGTATCAGCTGCCGGATCGTCTTCTTCAGCACTCCGAAGAACGCCCCCGGCCCCATCCCCGCGAAAATCGCCGAAAGAATCGCCGCAACAAGACACGCAGTGCCCGATGCGGAAAGCCACGTGAACGTATACACCGCGTCATAAGGCGTCGCTTTCACCGCCACTGGCGGCATCCGCATCACCATCCGATGCAGCCCCGGCCACGGAAACTTCAGCGTCGCGAGCCCCAACTGCGTCTGCACCGGCTTCAGGCCCCAGATGAGGACGCACGCCACCAGCAGCGCGAACGGCGTCCACGCCCAGATCACGCGACCCACCGGGATCGACACCCCCGCCGGAATCTCGCCATCGCCCTCGAGACGGAACTCATCGCTCGGTTTCCACATCTTCAGCAGCACGATCAGGCAAAAGATCGCCGTCAGTGACGCCAGAATATCCGTCAGCTCCGCGCCCACGTAATTCGAAATCAGGAACTGCATCCCGGCGAACGAGATTCCGCACAGCGCCGCCGCCGGAAAAACCCCGCGCAGCGCGCGCCATCCCCCCATCACCAGCACCAGATAAGCCGGAATGAACAGCGACACCGGCGCGCACACCCTGCCCACATCCGCGCTCAGGGCCAGCAGCGGCAGTCCCGTCACGGTCGCGAGCATGATGAGCGGCGTCCCGATCGATCCGAACGCCACCGGCGCGGTATTCGCCAGCAGGCAAATGGTCGCCGCGCGAAACGACGTGAATCCCAGGCCCGTCAGCATCGCCGCTGCCACCGCCACCGGCGTGCCGAACCCCGCCGCGCCTTCAATGAACGCCCCGAACGCGAACGCGATCAGCAGCGCCTGCAGCCTTCGGTCGGACGTTAAATTCCCGACCGACGCGCGCACCACATCGAACTGCCCGGTTGTAACCGTAATGTTATAGAGCAGGATCGCCGCGAACACCACCCAGCCGATCGGAAACAGCCCCTGTGCCGCGCCGTAACCCACCGAGCTCGCGGCCAGCGACACCGGCATCCCATAAACGCCCACCGCGACAGCGAATGCCGTCGCCAGTCCGGCGAGCGACGCGATCCATGACGCTTTACGAAATCCCGCCAGTACGATCAGCAGCGCCGCGACCGGCAGTATGGCAATCAGGGCAGACAACGGCAGGCTCCCGCCCGCGGGAGTGTATTGATGAGGCCACATGAGACGTGAACGGCATCATATCATTTGCGCCGCGTGTTCGCATGCGATACTGAGCGCTTGCCGGCCCGATGATCTCCTGCCGCCAGCTCACTCGCAGATTCGGCGACTTCACCGCTGTGGATAACATCTCGCTCGATGTCGAGCCGGGCACGATCTGCGCCGTCCTCGGCCCGAACGGAGCAGGGAAGTCCACCACTGTCGGAATGCTCACCGGCCTGCTCGCGCCCACCGCCGGCGAAGCCCTCGTCTGCGGCGTGAACGTCGCGCACGATCCTGTTGCCGTTAAGCGAAAGATTGGCGTCCTTCCCGAAGACCTCGGCCTCTTCGATGACCTTACCGTCGAAGAGCATCTCGAACTCACGGGCGATATTTACGGTCTCGATGCCGCCACGACCCGCGCGCGCATCGAGCGTCTTCTCGCCACGCTCGGACTCGTGAAGGGCCGCCGCACCTTCGCCCGCGCCTGCTCGCACGGCATGCGTAAGAAGACCGCCTTCGCGATGGCGCTGCTCCCGAATCCCGAAGCGCTCTTTCTCGATGAGCCCTTCGAGGCTGTCGACCCCGTCACGTCCGCCACTATGGCCGGTATCCTGCGCGATGCAGCGTCGCGCGGCGTTACGGTTTTTCTGACTTCGCACATCCTTCCGATGGCTGCCCGGATTGCGGATCGCTTTGTCATCATCCGCGCAGGCCGTATTGCCCTCAATCTCGATGCCCACGCGCTCGACCGGCCGCTTGAAGAGCTCTACTTCGAGCACGCCGAAGCGCCTGTTCTCGATCGTCTCGAATGGCTGGGTCAAACCGAGTGACCGGAAACGCGCGCGTCCGCGCCGTTCTGAAATGGCTTGGGCGCGCCGCGAAACGCAACCGCAAAACTTTTCGCTTCAGCGGCAACAACATTCACTACACGGCGATTGCCATGCTGTTCATGCTGGACCCGGCGATCGCCGGCATTCTCCTCGTCATCATGGGCGTGATTGTGCTGCTGCCGATGAGTTCGGATCCGCTGCGCGCCATTCCACCCTCGCGCGGAAGTCTCTGGCCGCTCGAAGCGAATGACCGACGCCTGCTCCGTTTCCTCAGCCCGCTGCTGAATCCGATGACCTGGCTGGTGCTCGGCCTCGCCGTATGGAAGCACGTTTCCTGGGGACTGGTCGCGGTCGCCGGTGGCACCGTGCTGACCGGTTTCTTCATCTCGGCCGCCTCGCCGGGCCGCGGCACATTCTGGCGATCGCTCCCGCGCTTCCCCTCGCCGCTCAATCAGCTCATCCGCAAAAACCTGCGCGAAATGCTCTCCACGCTCGATTTCGCCACCGGCGCGCTGCTCTCGCTCGGATCGCTCGCGTGGCGCCTGGCCGGCCTTCTGCCGAAAGATGCGTTCTTCCCGATGACGTTCGTGGCGATGCTCGCCATCTCCACCTGCGCGATCTCGCTGTTCGGACTCGACGGCGCCGCGGGGCTCCGGCGCTATCGTCTGCTGCCGGTCCGCGGCTGGCAGATCCTGCTTGCGAAAGACATCGCCTTCATCGCGATCGCGCTGATCGTCGCCCTCCCGCTTTACATCCCCGCTGCACTCGCCGCCGCCCTGATCGCGCTCGCGACCGGACACCGCGCCTCAATCCACCATCGCGAACCGCAACTCCGCTGGCGATTCCAGACCGGCCCATCATTCGGCGATGCGATCACCCAGATCGTCACAATGACCATGGCAGGCGCGGCAGTCGCGTATTCCAGCGTGCTGTTCCTCGCGCCCTGCACCGCGATCTGGGCGATATCGGTCTGGTGGTTCGGCCGCGAACTCGACCGAATGTAGGGCGGGGCTCCAGCCCTGCCGTCGGACTTCAGCCCGATGCGGGGTGTCCTACGAATTCAGCACATGCGCCGCAAAATCCTGCATGCGATCGACCAGCAAATCCGGCGGACACCCCCCCAGCGTCTCCGGCTGGAGCCCATACGTAACGCCGCACGACCGCACACCGGCATTCCGCGCCGTCTGCATATCGACAATGCTGTCGCCCACCATCCAGGTCTGTTCCGCGCTCATCCCGGACTCCCGACGCAGCGTGTCGATCCCAATAGGATTCGGCTTCTTGAATTCGAAGCTGTTCCCGCCGTAAACGCGAAACAGCATCGAAGTCAGCCCCAGCGCTTCCATGATGGATTCGCTGATCCGCACCGGCTTGTTCGTCAGCACCGCAAGCTGAACGCCGCCCGCATGCAGCTGATCGAGCGCCTCGCGTACACCCGGATACAGCCTCGTGGCATCCATCGCATGATCGCGATAATACTCGATGAAGAATTTCAGCGAGTGCGTTACCTGCTCTTCGCTGGCATCCATCCCGAGCGCCTTGCGCACCAGTACCGGCGCGCCATTCCCCACATAGGAAAAAATCAGCGGATGATCGAGCGGTGGCCTGCCTGCTTCGGCCAGCATCGCGTTCACCGAGTTCGCCAGATCCAGCCGCGAATCGATCAGAGTTCCGTCGAGGTCAAAAATACAGAGAGAGGACACTGACTTCAGGATGCTCTGCGGCCGCGCCGAGTTGCAGTCTTCGCCGTCGCTTTCGCGCGCGTCACCGGCTTGCGCCGCGGATGCTTGCCGTCGATGCCGTATTCCGTCATCTTCCGCTGCAGCGTATTGCGATGAATGCCGAGCGCCTTGCTGGCCTCCGATTGATTCTGGCTGGTCTTCTCAAGCGCCCTCGCGATCATTCCCTTTTCGAGAATCTCGACGGCCTCCTCCAGGAAAAATCCCCCCGCCACCAGATGATCAATCAAAGCATCAAAGCTTTCTTTCATTTCTTCCCCGAATCCTGATTTAGCGCGCCCTTACCCGTTCGCGCGATGTTTTTGATCTCAGCCCGCGCCTCATCATACACCTCGTGAAACCTGATTCTCAATTCAGCGGGAGCGATGCTCACGAAGAGGCTGGATGCCTTCATGAGGTACGGCGCAATTTGCGAGTGTACCACCGCGCCAGGCGCGGTTTTCGAATCGCCGCGCGGCGCGAATGCGATCCACGCCGTGAGCAGCGCTACCGCAATCAACGCGCCGCGCGCCAGCCCGAACACCGCGCCGAGCAGTCGATCGAAAAACGAAAGTCCCACCGCGCTGAGAAACTTCCGCACAATCGCGCCGGCGATCGCTCCCACCAGAATCACCGCCAGAAACACCAGCAGGAATCCAACCAGATTCGCGACGCGTTGCGACGTGATCCAGCGGCTCACCATCAGCCCGGCCGTGCCGTAAAACCACATCCCCAGCACAAAACCGGCCACAGTGGCAGCCAGACTGATGATCTCGCGCGAAAAGCCGCGCCGGAAGCTCTGGATGGCGGAAAACGCCAGAATCGCGATGAGAACGTAATCCAGCCAGTTCATAATCGCCGGCGCGTTTCAGACCTGGAGATCGCGCCCGGTGATGCGCTTGTACGCCTCGCGGTACTTGTCGGAAGTCTTCGCGATCACGTCTTCCGGAAGCGGCGGGGCCGGCGGCTGCTTGTTCCAGTCGAGCGTTTCGAGATAGTCGCGCACGAACTGCTTGTCGAATGAAGGCTGCGCCTTGCCCGGCTCGTAGCTGTCAGCCGGCCAGTAGCGCGAGGAATCCGGCGTCAGCACTTCATCGGCAAGCAGCAGCTTGCCGTCGTGCCAGCCGAATTCGAACTTCGTATCGGCCAGAATGATGCCACGGCTCGCCGCGTGCTTCGCGGCCGTCGAATAAACCTTGAGCGTGAGATCTCGCAGCGTCGTGGCGCGTTCCTTCCCCACCAGCTTCACGGTTTCTTCGAACGAGATATTCTCATCATGCCCCGTTTCCGCTTTGGTCGACGGAGTATAGATCGGCTCCGGAAGCTGCTGGCATTCCTTCAGGCCCGCGGGCAGCGGGATCCCGCAGATCGCGCCGGTTTTCCTGTAATCCTTCCAGCCCGACCCCACCACGTAACCGCGCGCCACGCATTCCACAGGCTCCATCTGGCAGCGCTTCACCAGCATCGAGCGCCCTTCGAGCTGATCGCGATAAGCGTGCAGCGGCGCCGGGTACTCGTCCACGTTCGCC
>CAZPZE010000553.1:0-2193 GCA_964590625.1 uncultured Solibacteraceae bacterium | reverse complement strand
GTGACCATCATCGTGGCGGGCGACGTCAATCCGAAGCAGGTTCGCTCGCTCATCGATGAGCGCTGGGGCCAGTGGAAACGCGGCTCCTACAAGCCCACCATCCCCGCCGAGCCCACGCAGGATGGCCCTCGCCGCGCGCATGTCGACTGGACAACCGACACGATTCCGCTGGTCGCCGTTGCATGGCACGGACCCGCTTACTCGGACGACACGGAAGACACCGCCGCGCTTGATGCCATCGCGCATCTCGGCTATGACCAGAACTCTTCGCTTTACCAGAAGCTGGTGGTCGAAGACCAGAAAGTCGAGGAGATGTACGCCGAACCGCCCAGCAATCTCGATCCAGGGCTGTTCGAGGTCGACCTTCACGTCAAAGACGCGAAGGATCTCCCGTCAATTGAATCCCAGGTCAAAGCGGTCGCGCAATCCTTCAGCGAGAAGCCCGTGGATGCGCAGAAACTCGAGCAGCTCAAGGAACACATGCGCTACGAGTTCGCTCTCAGCCTGAACAACAGCGAGGCGATTGCCTCCACCGTGGCCTCCTTTGTGGCGCTGCGGCGCACTCCCGAAACCATCAACCGCTATTACGACATGATTGCGAAACTCACGCCCGCCGATATCCAGCGTGTGGCGAAGAAAGACCTGGTCGATAAGAATCTCGACGTCGTGACTCTGACTCACGATGGAGGTGCGAAGTAATGCGCGCCACCATTGCCGGTTTCCTGTTTGCCTCGCTGGTTTTCGCCGGAGCCCTCGCTGCGCAGCCGCGTGTCGTGGAACTGCCGGGCAAGAGTCCGCTTGTCACCATCCGTCTCGTCTTCACCACTGGGGCCGCCTCCGACCCCGACGATAAGGCCGGCGCCGCATCCCTCACCGCCTCCATGCTGAGCGATGGCGGCACGAAGGACATGACGTACAAGCAGATCACCGAAGCCCTCTATCCGATGGCGACGGGGATCGAGTCTTATTCCGATAAGGAAATGACTACGTTCGTTGGCCAGACCCATATCGATAACCTCGAAAAGTTCTACGCGATCATGCGCGACGCCATTCTGCATCCGGGCTGGCGCACGGAAGACTTCACCCGCCTGCGCGATCAGCAGCTCGATGCTCTTAAGGTCGGCCTGCGCGGCAACAATGATGAAGAGCTGGGCAAGGAAGAGCTCTATAGTGTCATCTACAAAGGCCACCCATATGGGCATGAAGATCTCGGCAGCGTTTCCGCGCTGCAGAAGATGACCGTCGCGGATCTCGAAGCGTTCTACAAAAAGCACTACACGCAGGCCAATCTGATCATCGGCCTCGCGGGCGGCTATCCGCCTGGTTTCGCGGAGCGCGTGAAGAAGGATTTCGCCGCGCTGCCCGCAGGACCTGCCGATAAATTCGATCTCCCTCAGCCCACTCCGCTCCACCACAACCAGGCCACCATCGTCGAGAAGGATACGCGCGCCGTCGCCTGGTCGCTCGGCTTTCCGATCAGCGTTAGGCGCGGCGATCCCGATTTTCCGGCGCTGCTCGTGGCGCAGTCCTGGCTGGGCCAGCATCGCGAAAGCGGCGGCGATCTCTACAACCGCATGAGGGAAATTCGCGGCCTGAACTACGGCGATTACGCCTACATCGAATACTTCCCGCGCGGCATGTTCCAGTTCCAGCCCGATCCCAACATCGCCCGGCACCAGCAGATCTTCCAGATCTGGATTCGTCCTGTGGAACCCCCGAATGCGGTCTTCGCGCTGCGGCTCGCGATGTATGAGCTCGATAAGCTCGTGAAGAACGGCATCCCGGAAGCGGATTTCGAAAAGACGCGCTCGTTCCTCTCGAAGTACGTCAACATCCTGACCAAAACGAAATCCGCCGAGCTTGGCTATGCGATCGACAGCAGGTATTACGGCATGCCGGAGTACAACGAGTACCTGAAATCGGCGCTCGCGAAGATGACGGTGGATGACGTGAATCGCGCAATAAAGAAGTATCTGCGCGCCGATAACCTGCAGATTGTCGGAGTCGCGAAAGATGCAGCCGGCCTCAAAGCCGCCATCACCAGCTCAGCGGCAACGCCGATCCACTACAACTCACCCAAGCCGCAGGCCATTCTGGATGAGGATAAGAAAGTCGAAGTCTGGCCGCTCGGCCTGAAGCCGGAAGACGTAACCGTCGTCCCGGTAGACTCGGTCTTCCAAAACTGAGGCATGT
>CAZPZE010000552.1:0-18854 GCA_964590625.1 uncultured Solibacteraceae bacterium | reverse complement strand
CCTTACGATCAAGCAGGCGGAGGTCGCGGCGCTTCGGATTGAAGATGGCCGCGTTCGGGGCGTGCAGCTTATGGACGGGCGGAAGATTCATTGCGGCGCCGTCATCATCACGACCGGAACTTTCCTGAACGGGCTGGCGCACATCGGGGAGCGAAAGTTTGAGTGCGGCCGGAATGGCGAAGCGCCGTCCGTGGTGCTGGCCGATCAGATCCGGAACCTGGGGCTGGGGTGGACGCGCCTGAAGACCGGTACGCCGCCGCGCCTCGATGCGCGGTCGATCGACTGGAGCGAGTTCGAGCCGCAGGAGGGCGATCTGGATCCGACGCCGTTCTCTTTTATGACGGAGCGGATTGATCGTCCGCAGATCCGGTGCTTTCTCGGAAGGACGACACCGGAAACCGGACGCATTATTCGGGAAAGCATTGGGCGTTCGCCGCTGTACAGCGGACAGATCGAGGGGATCGGGCCGCGGTATTGCCCTTCGATCGAGGACAAGTTCGTCAAATTCCCGGATAAGGACACGCACCAGATCTTTCTGGAGCCAGAAGGCCTTGATACCAATGAGATTTACGTCAACGGCATGTCGACCAGCATGCCGATTGACGTGCAGGCGGGCGTGATTGCATCCATACCCGGGCTGGAGAAGGCCGAAATGATCCGACCGGGTTATGCGATCGAATATGACGCCGTCGATGCGCGGGAGCTGGATCATCGGCTGGAGGTTCGGAAGCTGCCGGGACTGTTTCTGGCAGGGCAGATCAATGGGACTTCCGGATATGAAGAGGCGGCGGGGCAGGGCCTGATGGCCGGAATCAATGCGGCGCAGACGGTTCTGGGGCGACCGCCGGTGGTGATTCCTCGGTCGGAAGGCTATATCGGGATCATGATCGACGATCTGATCACCAAGGGGACGGATGAGCCGTACCGGATGTTCACATCGCGGGCGGAATACCGGCTGCGGCTGCGGATCGACAATGCGGACGAGCGGCTGACGCCGATCGGGGTGGAGATCGGGCTGGCGACAGCGGAACGCCGGGAGTTCCATTCGAAGAAACGAACCCACGTGCGGCAACTGCTGGCCGCTCTGGAGAATACGCCGCAGGCGGCGCTTTTGCGCCGGACCGATGGGCGGATTGGCGAGATTCTGCCGTGGATTGAGGCGAAATTGGGGTGCGCACCGGAGCGGGGCGTTCTGATGACGGTGGAGACTGAGGTGAAGTACGCCGGCTACATCGATCAGCAGCGACGGCAGATCGAGCGGATGCAGAATTCCGACACACGCGCGATTCCTCGTGAGATGGACTTTATCGGGATTCCGGGGATTTCGCGGGAAGTAGGGGAGAAGCTGGAGCGCGTTCGGCCCGCCACGCTGGGCCAGGCGGCCCGGATTCCCGGAGTGACTCCGGCGGCGGTGGCGCTGCTGGACGTTTATATGAGCCTGGCGGTCCGTGCTGACTAGCTTTCTCGCCGAATATCAGGCATTCCTGCCCAATTTGAATGCGCAGCAGATTTCGGCGCTGGAGGCCCATCTGGACCTCCTGGAGCGCTGGAACCGCACAATTAACCTCACGGCGATCAAGTCACGGGAAGAGGCGATTTCGAAGCATATCGGGGAATCGTTGTTTCTCGCGGCCCATCTCCCGGCGGGGACGCTTTCCGTGTGTGATTTGGGCTCGGGAGGCGGATTTCCGGGGATTCCGGTGGCGATTGCGCGCCCGGATTGCCAGGTTTCGCTGGTGGAAGCGGATGTCCGAAAGGGTGTTTTTCTGCGCGAGGCGAGTCGGAAACTGCCTCATGTCCGGGTATCGACGACCAGATTTGAGGAGCTGGAGGGGGAATTCGATTGGCTGATTTCCCGTGCCGTGAACCTCTCGAAGGTCTCTGGAGGGCCATTTTGCCGCCATGCCGCGTTTCTGGGGAGCGTGGAGTCCGATCCGAAGAAACGAACCCAAGCGGGCCAGTTTCAGTGGCGGACCGAGCCGATTCCTTGGAATCCTACGAGTTTTCTATCACTTGGCGAACGTTTCACGTGAAACATACACGGCAGCACGCCGCTTTGTTGTTTCACGTGAAACATACATGCTAGAGTGAGCTTCTAGCCACGTGAGCCGGATAATCGCGATAACAAACCAGAAGGGCGGTGTTGGTAAAAGCACCACTGCCATCAACTTAGGAGCTGCGCTCGCGGTCAGCGACGTTAAAGTGTTGCTGATCGACGCCGATCCGCAGGGAAATAGCACGAGCGGGCTCGGAGTCCAGAAAACCCCCGGTTTAGCCACCATCTACGACGTTCTGGTCGATGGGAAGGAAATTGAGCAGGCGATTTGCTCGACGAGCATGGAAGGGCTCGAAATCCTGCCCGCCGACAAGAATTTAATTGGCGTCAACCTGCAGTTGGTGGATGAAGACAACCGGGAATCGATTCTTCGGGGCCATCTGGAGAAGATCCGCGATAAGTACGACTTCATCCTGATTGATTGCCCGCCAGCGCTCGATCTCCTCACCTTGAACGCCCTGATGGCTGCTGACTCGGTGCTGATCCCGATCCAGTGCGAATTTTTTGCGCTGGAAGGCGTTTCCGAGCTGATGGACACGATTGAGCGCATCCGCGAGTCCTTCTCGCATCCGCTCAGGACGGAAGGCATCCTCCTCACCATGTATGACGACCGGACGAACCTGACCCGCCAGGTCGCGGCCGATCTTCGTGAATTTTTTGGCGACGACGTATTCAAGACGGTGATCCCGCGAAACGTCCGCCTGGCGGAAGCGCCGAGCCACGGAAAGTCGATCCTCTCATACGATCCAGGCTCCCGCGGCGCCGAAGCTTATATCCAGCTTGCAAAAGAGGTCCTCACCAATGAACAAACCCGACACGCGCAAGGCGCCTGATCACAAAGCTCTGGGGAAGGGCCTTCACGCTCTGCTGCCGGGACGCGGGACTGCGGCCGCTCCCGCGCCCGCGCAGGCGGTGCCGGTCGCCGACGGCAACGTGGTGCAGGCACCGATTGCGCAGGTCAAGCCGAATCCGAACCAGCCACGGCGTGACTTCGACGAGCAGGCGATGCTGGAGCTTGCGCAGTCGGTGGAGCGAGAGGGGATCATCCAGCCGATTATTGTGCGGCGGGTTGCCCCTCAGGAATACCAGATCATCGCCGGCGAGCGGCGGTGGCGGGCGGCGACGCTGGCGAAGCTGACGAATGTTCCGGTGATCGTTCGCGAAGCCGACGATCAGAAGGTGCTCGAACTGGCGATCGTCGAAAACATCCAGCGTGAGGATCTGAATCCGATCGAGCTTGCGATTGCTTTCGAGCGCATGGCGTCCGAACTCGGACTCAGCCATGAGGAGATCGGACAGAAAACCGGCAAGGATCGCGCGACGGTGACGAACTCCATCCGGCTTCTGCAGCTTCCTCCGGCGGTGCGAGACCTTGTTTCGACCAGGCAACTGACTTCCGGGCATGCGCGCGCGCTGCTGAAGCTGCCGACCGAGAAGGCGCAGACGGAAATTGCCGAGCGATGCATTCAGGAAGGCTGGTCGGTTCGGCAGATCGAGGAGTTCACCAAGCCTCCGAAAGAACCGGGCGACGAAATCGTCGCCAAAAAGCCTGAGAAAAAGCCGGTTGATCCAAATGTGCGCGCGGCGATTGGCGATATGGAGCGGGTACTTGGAACACGCGTCCGTATTATGGAAAAAAAGAAGGGAAAAGGCACGATCGAGGTCGAGTATTACTCGGAAGAAGACCTGGATCGGATCTATTCGCTGATTGTGGGACCGGCGCACACCGATCCCGCGATGCTCTAACTTAACTAAGCTGCCTCGGACTGTGCGAGCAACTGCAGGATCTCCTGCACCTGCCGCCGGATTTCCGGCAGCGGATTCGCAGCGAAGAGGCTGGGCTGTGCGGGAGGGGTGGCGGGGCGCGCTGCAGTCCTGCTTTTTTCCTGCAGCGCTTTGCGAGCGCCTTCAATCGTGAACTTCTGACTATAGAGCAAATGCTTGATGCGAAGCAGAAGCTCTACGTCTTTGCGGCGGAACATGCGCTGGCCGGTCGAGGACTTGCGTGGCGACAGGCCGGGAAATTCGGACTCCCAGTAGCGGAGCACGTAAGCCTCGACGCCGACAATCTGGCTCACCTCGCCAATCCGAAAGAACAGCTTATCCGGAATCTCCGGAGCGGCCGCCACGTCATCGCGGTTCGGCGGAATTTCACTCATTGGCTACTATTCCAACACAAACCGCCGCGGACGCGCTAATGGACTGTGGTGGCGCTCTTTTCCGCCTCGGTGGAAGGCGTCTCCGGCAGCACGAAACGATAGCCGATGCGCGGCTCGGTGGCAATGAAAACAGGCTTGCCGCCGCCCGGCTCGATCTTCTTGCGGAGCTGATTGATGAAGACGCGAAGGTATTCGATCTGGTCGCCGTACTCGGGTCCCCAGATGGCCTGCAGCAGACGCTTGTGGGGCACGGGCTTATTGGCCTGTGAGACGAGATAGCGGAGGATGTCGAATTCCGTCGGGGTGAGGCGCACGGGATTGCCGCCGGCGACCACGGTGCGGTTGGCGAAATCGACTTCGAGACCGGGGACGGAGATGCGGAGCGGCGTGGTGTCCGTGGCGAAACCGCTGCGGCGGAGCGCGGCGCGCATGCGAGCCATGAGCTCGTCGAAGCTGAAAGGCTTCGAGACATAATCATCGGCGCCGGCGTCGAGCGCTTCCACTTTGTCGTGATCGGAATCGCGGACGGAGACGACGACGATCGGCATATCCCACCCGCTGCGAATGGCTCGGCAGGCGGCGAGTCCGCCCATGCCGGGCATGTTGAGGTCGAGGAGAATGAGGTCGACGGTTTCGCGCCGCAGCATCTCGATTCCTTCCTCTCCGCTCGCGGCGTCCAGGACGCGGGCCCCCTTTGAGCCAAGACTGGTGCGGAGGACTCTCCGGATCTGGGGCTCGTCGTCAATCAGCAATATAGTACGGTTCTCGATCATGCTCTCTTCCTTTCTCGATTGGTTCGGCGGGGAGCGCGAAACAGAATTCCGGCCCCTCTTCGGCTGCCTGCAGCCAGATTCTTCCGCCGTGCACTTCCACGATCGTTTTGGCGATGGCGAGGCCGAGGCCCGTCCCTTCCACGCTCGCACGGTTGTGCGCGCCGCGATAGAAACGATCAAATATCAGCGGACGCTCCCCTTCCGGTATCTGCGGTCCCTCATTGCGGATCGTCAGAATAATTTCTTCGCCCGACTGCCAGGCGTTGATCCAGACGCGTGATCCCGCCGCGGCGTATTTCCAGACATTGTCGAGAACCTGGCTGATCATCTGCTCGAACAGAAAGCGATCGCCGCGGATGAACGGCAGATCGTCCGGCACCGAGACGATGAGGGTGTGGCGCGCGAGATAGCGCTTCATCTTCTCGAGGACGCCGGAAACGATGGAATCGATGGTCCAGTCTTCGATGCGGGGGTTTTCCTGGCGCGACTGGATACGCGCGAGATCCAGTGAATCCCGGATCAGAATATCGAGGCGGTCGGCTTCTTCATCGATGACCTCGACGCGTTCCTGACTGTAGGTGCCGGGCGCGCCCTCGGAGCCGCGCATCATGGAAGCGGCGGCTTTGATGCAGGTGAGGGGCGTTTTGAAATTGTGGGCGAGGGCGTTGAGGATCGTATTGCGAAGCTGTTCGCCCCGCTGGGTGGACTCAACTCGGGCGCGCGCTTCGGCGGCGGCGGCGCGATCCAGGACCAGACCGATCAGGTTGGCGAGCGCGCTGCGGACTTCGATAGAAGGCTCCATGCCGTAGAGCTCCAGGCGGCCATTCTGGTTCGGAGCGTGAAGCACGAGCGGTGGACAGCCGGTAGAAAGGACAGATCCCGCCCGAAACGAGTCACGGATGCCTTCGACCGTAAGGACAGCGCCGCCCCCGAATAAATTGACGATTTCACGCACCACTTTCTCCGCTGCGTCTATTACGGTATCGGCGGAGAGCAGAGAAGCGGAAAGACGCTGCAGGCGTTCCATCTCGCGGCGGCGGCGTTCGCTGTCCTGGGCTCGCTGACGGGCGCTGAGAGAAAGATGGCTGCCGGTGATCGCGACAATGATGAAGGCGCCGACATTGACGGCATCCTGGGCGGAGCTGAGCCGAAGGCTCAGAGCGGGGCCGATGTAATAGTAGTTGAACGAAAGACCGGCGGCGAGCGATGCGGCGACAGCGAGACCCCTGTCCGCGAGGGTGGAACTGGCGAGAACGCAGAGGAGAAGGACCATGGCGCCCACCTCTTCCTCTTCGGGCAGGAATGCGTATGCGGTCCTTGCGAGCAGCCACATGCAGACGACGCAGCCGACAATTCGGAGCACACGCCAAGCCTGGCCGTTCATGGATTTTGCAGCCTCACCGGAAAATATACCGTCGCAATGAGTATATTGGGCGCGCCGCGGTTTGGTTCCAGGAAAGTTAAAGCTGGCGGAGGAAGAGGGATTCGAACCCCCGAGAGCCTTTCGACTCTAACGGTTTTCAAGACCGGCGCCTTCAACCACTCGGCCATTCCTCCGACTACTATGGTAGCCGATTGTGGGGCGGGCGGTTTGGGGGCGGTTGCCGGGAGTTGAAGCCGATTGTCGGGCGGGCGGTTTGGGGGGCGGCTGCCGGGAGTTGAAGCCGATGTGGGGCGGGCGGTTTGGGGAGACTGCCGGGCGCCGCCATCCGGAGTGTGGCCGGTTGGAGGGCCTTGTAATCGATGCGGGGCTGGTGGTTTGGCTGGGGGGTTGGAGGGCGTCGTGGCCGATGTGGGGTTAGCGGTTTCGGCGGCAGACTGCCGGGACGCCGCCTTCCGGACTGAGCCCCTGGAGGGCCCTCCGGGTTCGCGAGAAAACCCGCATTGGTACCGGTATTGCGACGCTGATCCACGTCAAAACCGTTGGGTTTGGGCGTTATACAATAAATGTGTTTACTTTGCAGGCTGGCGGGGGCCGGTCTGCGATAGGGAATCGCCCTCCAAAATATGTTGCCTTCGCTGGTACCGGCGCTGCTCGTTACATCCACGCTGACGAAGATTTCGCGCGGGATGTTCGATGACACATTTGCGGGCATTCATCAGCTGGCGTGGTTCGATTGGGCGATCCTGATTCCGTATTTCGGTATCCTCGGCATCCTGTCTCTTTACGGACTGCACCGATTCGATACCATCCACACGTATTTCAAGCACCGGAAGAAAGCGACCGGCGAGCCGCCACGCAAATTCGATTCGCTGCCCCGCGTCACGATTCAGCTTCCTCTTTATAACGAGCGCTACGTGCTCGAGCGGCTGATCGATGAGGTGGTGAAGATCGAGTACCCGAAGGAACTGCTGCAGATCCAGGTTCTGGACGATTCGACCGATGACACCCATCCGTTCGCCGAGGCGCTGTGCGAACGCTACCTGAACATCGGACATCCGATTCAGTACCTCCACCGCACCAACCGCGCGGGCTTCAAGGCAGGCGCGCTGCAGGAAGGGCTGAAGAGCGCGACCGGCGAATTCGTCGCCGTCTTCGACGCGGATTTCATTCCACCGCCTGATTTCCTGCTGCGGACGATCCATCACTTTGCCGATCCGAAGGTCGGGGTGGTGCAGACGCGTTGGAGCTATCTGAATAAGGGATTCAATTTCCTGACGGAAGTCGAAGCGATTCTGCTCGACGGGCATTTTATCCTCGAACACGGCGCGCGCAGCCGGGCGGGGTACTTCTTCAATTTCAACGGCACGGCCGGCATCCTGCGGCGTTCGATGATCGACGATGCCGGTGGCTGGCAGCACGACACGCTGACCGAAGATTCCGATCTCAGCTACCGGGCGCAGCTCAAAGGCTGGAAGTTTGTCTATGTTCCGGATCTCGATTGCCCGTCCGAGCTGCCGGTTGAAATCCACGGCTTCCAGGTGCAGCAGTTCCGCTGGGCGAAGGGGCTGACGCAGTGCGCGAAGAAGCTGATGCCTTCGATCATCCGGTCAAAGATTCCGTTCCGGGTGAAGGCGGAGGCCTTCATGCACCTCACGCCGAACATTTCCTACCCGCTGATGATCATCATTTCGGCGCTGATGTTGCCGGTGATGATCGTGCGGTTCTATATGGGCGTCTGGCAGATGATGCTGCTGGATTTCCCGCTGATCGTGGCGTCGTTCTGGTCGATTTCGGCGTTTTACGTGATCGCGCAGCGCGAGCTGCATCCCGAATCCTGGAAGCGGAGTTTCTTCTTCCTCCCGATGCTGATGGGGGTGGGTGTGGGGCTCACGCTGATCAATACGCGCGCGGTGCTGGAAGCGCTTTTCGGCGTGCAGAGCGGTTTTGTCCGGACGCCGAAGTATGCGATCGAAGGAAACGTGCAGCGGAAGGTCGTGAAGAAGTACAAGAGCAAGAGCGGCCTGCTGCCGTATTTCGAGCTGGCGTTCGGAACGTACTTCCTCTTTATGTGCGTGTTCGCGGTTCAGACCTACAATTTCCCGTCGCTGCCGTTCCTGGGGCTGTTCGTGGCCGGTTACTACTGGGCGGGCTTCGGGACGCTCTACCAGGAACATCAGGACCGCGTCCGTTACAATCGTGCTCAGCAGCTTGCGTTTGAAGCCAGCCGCTAATACGACCTCTTGACCACCCCTTCCATTACCCCAGATATGATCCGCGAAGCCGCGGCGCGCACGCGTCCGCTGGTGAAGCGGACGCCGGTGCTGACGTCGCAAAGCCTCGACGAGCGCGCCGGGATGAAGCTGTTCATCAAGTGCGAGAATTTCCAGCGGGGCGGCGCGTTCAAGATCCGGGGGGCGGCGAATCTGATTCTGGCGCTCACGCCGGAGGAGCGGAAGCGCGGAATTGTCGCGTTTTCTTCGGGAAATCATGCGCAGGCGGTGGCGATTGCGGCGAAGTACGTGGGGGCCGAAGCGACGATCGTGATGCCGGAAGACGCGCCGAAATCGAAGATGGAGCCGACCCGCGCGCTCGGGGCGAAGATCGTCACCTACAACCGGCAGACGGATGACCGGGAGGCGATCGCGGCGAAAGTGCTGGCCGAGACCAGCGGCATCCTGGCGCCACCCTACGATCATCTAATGATCATGGCGGGCCAGGGAACGGTGGCGCTCGAATTACTGGAACAGGAGCCGGAGCTCGATGCTCTGATCACTCCCCTGGGGGGCGGTGGGATGGCGTCCGGCTGTTCCACGATCGCGAAAGACATGCGTCCGGGCATCCGGTGTTTCGGCGTAGAGCCGGAGCTGGGGAATGACGTGTGGCAGTCGCTGCGAAAAGGCGTGCGCGTGTCGATTTCCTCGCCCGATACGATTGCCGACGGCCTGCGCACGCTGTCTCCGGGCAAGCTGACCTTCCCGGTGCTGCAAAGAAACCTGGAGGACGTGCTCCTCGTCACTGAAAATGAGATCCGCGCGGCTGTCCGCTTCCTGATGGAGCGGATGAAGATCATGGTCGAGCCGAGCGGCGCGGTCGGAGTGGCGGCCGCGATTCATGGAAAACTGCCCGCCGGCATCCGGCGCGCCGGCATCGTCATCTCCGGCGGCAATTTCGACCCGGACCTGCTGAAAACCCTGTATAATCGCGCCCCTGATAAGCTGGAAGTGCTCCCCCGATGTTAGCCGTTCCCACACTGTCTGAGGAAATCCTCGATCTGAAGCGCGAGCGCCGCGCGATTCTGCTGGCGCATCACTACCAGGAGCCGGAGATCCAGGAGATTGCCGACGTGGTCGGCGACAGCCTGGAACTGGCCCGCAAAGCTCTGAAGTATGAGGGCGACGTGATCGCGTTCTGCGGCGTTTGGTTCATGGCGGAGACGGCGAAAGTTCTGAATCCGGAGCGGATCGTGGTGGCGCCCGACCGCGAGGCCGGCTGCAGCCTAGTGGATAGCTGCAAGGCGGAGGATGTGCGGGAGTACCGGCGGCGCAATCCGGAGCACGTGATCGTCAGCTATATCAACACGTCGGTCGAGGTGAAGGCGGAGAGCGATATCCTCTGCACGTCGCGGAACGCCGTGAAGGTGGTCAACTCGATTCCCGCCGATAAGACGGTTTTGTTCCTGCCGGACCGTAACCTGGGAGCCTGGGTGCAGCGGGAAACCGGCCGCGCCAACATGAAGATCTGGCAGGGCTCCTGCATCGTTCATAACACGTTCCCCTCGCGCCGGCTGCTCGAAGCGAAGAAGGCGCATCCGGATGCCGTTGTGGTAGCGCATCCGGAATGCCCGCAAGCCGTGCTGCGGCAGGCGGATTTCGTGGGTTCGACTTCGGCTATCATTGAGTACTGCGCGGCGAGCGACGCCGGGGAGTTCATCGTGATGACGGAGAGCGGCGTGAATTACTCGCTGGAAAAAGCCGCACCCGGCCGCCGGTTCCATTACGTCGCCAACGAAAACTGCAACTGCAGTGAATGTCCGTTCATGCGGCTCAATACGCTCGAAAAGCTGCGGGATGCGCTCGTGAACCTGACTCCCAGGGTGGAGCTGGAGCCCGAGCTGATGCGCCGCGCGCTGGCGCCGCTGGAACGTATGCTGGCAATAGTGTGACAGCCGTACCCCTCACCGACACCTTCGGCCGTACCCACGACGATTTACGAATCAGCGTCACGGATCGCTGCAACATCCGCTGCTTCTACTGCATGCCGGAAGAGGGCGGCACTTACGTGGAGCCGGCGGGGCTGCTGACGTTCGATGAAATCGAACGTTTTGTGCAGGTGGCGGCGGGCCTGGGCGTCACGAAACTTCGCATCACGGGAGGCGAACCGCTGCTGCGGCGGGATCTGCCGGCGCTGATCGAAAGGCTGGCGGCGGTCCCGGGAATTCGCGACATCGCACTCACCACGAACGGCGTGCTGCTGGCAAAGCACGCGGAGGATCTGCATCGGGCAGGGCTGCGGCGGCTGAATATCCACCTCGATACGCTCGACCGCGAGCGGTTTCGCCAGATCACGAGGCGGGATGACCTGCCGAAGGTGCTCCAGGGGATCGATACGGCAGTTAACGCCGGATTCCGCAAAATCAAGATCAACGTCGTGGCGGTGAAGGGGCTTGTCGAGCCCGATATCGTGCCGATGGCGCGCTACTGCCGCGAGCGCGGATTTGAGCCCCGCTATATCGAATTCATGCCGCTCGATGCGCAGTCGATCTGGCATCGCGGGCAGGTTCTGACGGCGGACGAAATTCTCGGGGTGCTGGAGCACGAGATTGGGGCCCTTGTTCCGGTGAAAGACGCGGATCCGCGTGCGCCGGCGACGGAGTACGAATACGCCGATGGCAGCGGACGCGTCGGCATCATCGCGTCCGTCAGCAAGCCGTTCTGCCTGAACTGCAACCGCATCCGGCTGACATCGGACGGCAAAATTCGCTATTGCCTGTTTGCGATCGAGGAGACGGATGTTGCCGGACTGCTGCGGTCGCAGGCGGGCGATGAAGAAATCGCGGCGAGGCTGCGGGAGACGATCCGCGCGAAGTGGGCGGGCCACGAAATCAACTCGCAGCATTTCGTGCCGCCGCCGCGGCCGATGTATTCAATCGGCGGATAGACCGGTCAGGGCCGCCGTGACGCAAAGAATCGCTGGAGCATGGCGGTCGCTTCCGCGCCGAGCACGCCTTCCACAATCTCCACGCGGTGATTCAGGAGCGGCGAATCGGCGATCTGAAACTTACTTCGCACGCCGCCGAACCGGAGATCGCGCGCGCCGAAGACCAGCGTTTTTATGCGCGCCGCGACCAATGCTCCCGCGCACATCACGCAGGGTTCGAGAGTGCAATAGAGCGTGGCGTCTTCCAGCCGGTAGTTGCGCGCGGCGAGAGATGCCTGGCGGATGGCGAGGATCTCGGCGTGCGCGGTGGGATCGAGCAGCGCGATGGGAGAGTTGCGGGCTTCGGCAATCGCTTCACCGCCCGCTACAATTACGCAGCCGACCGGCACTTCGCCCGACGCTTCCGCCTCGGCCGCGAGCTCAAGAGCGCGCCACATCCAGTGTTCGTGAGACTGCATCCCGGAATAAGAAACTTAATTATGGCCTGGAGGCCTGAAAAACATGGCTGAGCTCGAAGTTCACACGCACCACGAATCTTCCGATCCCGACGGCAAACGGATCGGCATCCTCGCTTCAATCATCGCGGTGCTGCTCGCGATCGTGACGATCGTTTCACATCGCGCCCATACGGAAGCGGTGCTGATCAAATCCGACGCGAACGACCAGTGGTCGTATTACCAGTCAAAGCGCATCAAGTTTCATAGCCTCGAGCTCGGCGAGGATCTGATCGCCACCTTTGGAGCGAAGACGCCGGATGCTCAGAAGATGCTGGACAAATACGCGGCTCAGAAGAAGAAGTACGCCGCGGATTCCGACAGCGCCCAGGCCGCCGCGAGGGCGCGCGACGAAGAAGCCACGCGTGTGGAGTCACGGGCGCTGCGCTACGACTTCGGCGAAGGGTTGCTGGAAATCGGGCTGGTGCTGACCTCGCTGTATTTCATCTCGCGATCGAAGCTGTTTCCCGTGATGGGGGTGATCAGCGCGATAGCGGGAACCGCGATGGCGATATCGGGGATGTTTCCGTAGGCGATCAGAGCGGCCGGCGAGTCGGAATCGGGGAGCTGTTCGCGTTGTTGTGCGCGGGCTGCGGTCCGGGGCCGTCGGCGTAGTGGCCGGGAGCGGTGGAGGTGAAATTCACCTCGTCGGCTGCGAACGTCAGCGGACGGTCGAGAACCATTTCGACGGTGCTGCCTTTGCTGAGCTCGGCTTCGGGTCCGCGTGTGAAGAGAACGGCTGCGAGTCCACCGGCAACGCCGGCCGCCGATCCGATCAGTGTTCCGGAGCCCGCATGGCCGGCCGCCGATCCCGCGATGGCGCCGATCGAAGCGCCGCTGATGCCGCCGGTCGCGACGGTTTTCGCATCGCCGCCCTTGTTGGAATCCGAGATCACCTGGCCTTCCTTCTGATCGAGCTTTTCGCCGGAACGCGCATCCACCGAACCGAGACGCGAGCGGAATTCCCGTGTGACGCCGTTCGGAAGCGTAATCGAATCGAACCGGACGAAGAGCTGGCCGCGGCCTTTGAGGCGTCCGGGGCGCTTGACTTCGGTCACGGTGCCGGTGACGTAGCTGCCGGTCGGGATGACGATGTGGTTTCCTTCGACGATGGGGAAAGCGGTTTCCAGATAGATGCGGTCGCCGGGCGAGGAGCTTTTTGTGCTGACGCTGCTAATCAGGGCGAGCGGGATACGCGTGCCGGTCTCGATCGTGTAGCTCTGAGGCGCGGACTGAGCCGGGTCGGCTTTTCCGGGCGCCGCCGCGGGGGCAGCCGCCTCCTGCCCGTAAACAGCGGGAAGGGCGGCGAGCGCGAAAACGAGGCTGGCGCGGAAAAGCATGAGAATCCTTACTTTATTGTATGTGAGAACACCAGACCCTAAGGTCTTACTGACTGGACGCGTGCCGCCGGCTGCCCGTTGCGCGCCGCGCCGGCCAAAAACGATTGAATTGGCAGGCGAATCGACCCAGGGCTGGAGTCCTGACCGACGGTAATCTGGATTTCCGGATCCGGCGGAACGTCGGGCGGCAACAGCAGGTTGATCTGGTAGAGTCCGGCGAAGCCCGGGGTCAGTCCCACGTAGAGGACGCTGCCAGCCGGGCAGGGGATCCCATTGAGCAGAACCTGTAGCTGCGAGGCGAAGAGAATCGGCAGGGGCGCGGTTGCCAGCTGGCCATCGGAACTGTCCGGCACGGTGCGGCCCAGGCCGCCGGTGTAGATTACGACGACTTCGCCGGGAGCGGCGGGCGAAGTATCGGAAATCAACTGCCCGTTGAGATGTACGGCAAGCGGCACGCTGTCTCCCCACAGGAACACGCCGGGCGAAGCGTTGTGGATGGGAACGTCGGCTGGCATCCCGGCGGAACCGTTGCGGGTCACGATGATGGAAGCGGTGGTGGGCGGGATCTGGGCCGGGATGAGGAAGTTGATCTGGGTGGGCGAGATGAAAAGCAGATGGCAGGGCACGGAGTTGAACCAGACCTGGACGCCATCGAGCTGGGTGGGTAGCGCGCCGCGCACGATGTCGGAGGCAGTGGCGGAGCGCGTCGAGAACGCGAGATTCGAGCCGTAGAGTGTGGCGATCGTGTTGGGCGCCAGGGCCTCCACCGTCTGGGTGGCGGCGTTCACAATGCCGTCCGATGAATAGACGGGGACGCCGGCGGAGCCCGAAATCTGCGCCCGCGCCGGAAGGCCCGCCAGCAATGCCAGCCCGAGAATGGCGTTCGCTGCGAAACAGTACCGCATCGCCGAAACCTTCAGACTAGTTCCGGCGATGCGGAATTCCTATACCTCTCAAATTCGATTGGAGGTATTACCCAACCTTGCTGGCCGGGACTTTTGTCCCAGCCGAGAGCGTTAAGGCCTTGCGGGTCACAGTGGTGAGGGGAATCGCAGTGAGCTTTGCCGGGGCGAACCATTTTCCCGGTGGCAGCGCCGCGGGGGCCGGTCCTTCGAAGACGGAAATCCGGAAACGGTCGTTGACGATCTGGTGAGTGAAGCGGGCGGCGAGCCGCCCGTGCCAGCGCGGAAACAGACTCCTCGGGGGCAGTTCCCAGAAACCGGCCAGCCGCCTCTCAGCGCTGGCGCGCTGTATGAGGAAGATCCGCGACTTCTCACGCAGGAGCGCGAGATCGAGCGGAACGTCGCGCGCGGCATTTTTTTTCAGCTTCACCGGCAACTCGTTCTGGCGGCCTGAGGCGTGCGCGGCGCAGAAGCGTGAGACGGGACATTCACCGCAGCGCGGCGAGCGCGGAATGCAGACAGTGGCCCCGAGCTCCATCATGGCCTGATTGAAATCGCCGGGGCGGCGAGGGTCGAGCAGAAGCTGGGCGGCTTCGGTGAAGCGGGCTTTGGTGACCGGTGAGGAAATCTCGCCGGCATCGCCCGTTACGCGGCTGACCACGCGCATCACATTGCCGTCGACCGCGGCGTGCGGCTGGTTGAATGCGATGCTCGCGATGGCCGCGGCGGTGTAGGGTCCGATGCCAGCCAGCGCGCGCAGTTCGTCATATCCGGCTGGGGCGCCCGCAGCCGCTACCTGCTTCGCGCCGCGATGCAGATTGCGTGCGCGGCTGTAATAGCCAAGACCGCTCCAGGCGGCGAGCACAGCAGGTTCGGAGGCGCCGGCGAGCGAATGGACGTCCGGAAAGAGCGCGAGGAAGCGTTCGAAGTACGGGATCACCGCTTCCACGCGCGTCTGCTGCAGCATGATTTCGGAAAGCCAGACGCGATAGAAATCGGGCGTGGCGGTGCGCCAGGGAAGATCTCGCCGGACTCGGTCGTACCAGGCGAGGAGGGCGCGCCGGAATGAGGCGGGGCGGATCAAATCGGGAGGATTACAGCACGCGGACGAATTCGCCGATGACCCGGAAATCGCCGGGCGCGAGATCGAAGGCTTCGAATTCGGGATTGAGCGGCTCGAGCCGGATGGCGGCGTGTTCCCAGGAGCCGTCTTCGGCTTCCGTCTTCCGGCTGGTATAGCGCTTCACGGTGTAGCGGCTGGCGGGATCGGCGCCCTGGCCGCCGGTCTGTTCGATCAGCAGCCGCTTCCCCTGGCGCGAGCCGACTACCGGCGCGCGGAAAATGCAGTAGCTGCCATCCGGGATCAGCGGTTCCATGGAGCGGCCGGTGACCTGCGCCACGAACATGCCTTCCTGCAGACGCAGACCCGCGGGCCCCCGCATCCAGGAGAGCGGCTCGCTCACCTGTTCCGGATCGAATTCATCGCCGAATTTCGTGGCGGCGGCGCGCAGAGCGTAGAGCGGGAGATGAGTCACGAACGGGCGAACGTCGCGATCCACGTGCTCATCGAACAGCTTGTCTACAGTCTGACGGGCATCGCCGGAATATTCGATCGGCTGGCGATCGCCGATGCGGAGAAAGCCGGAGAGCGAATCTTCGAGCGAATCGAGCAGCGCCCGCCCGCCGGCTTCGCGAGCTTTGGCGTCCAGATCCGGCCCGAGCGCCGCGAGGAAATCCGATTCCTGTTCCTCGAGATCTTCAAAATCGCTTTCACGCAGCCGCTGCGTGAGCTGGCCCGATTGTTCGTCTAGCAGAAGAATGCCCAGCGGTTCCGGCTCGCGGCCCGCGCGCGCAATTTCGAGCAGGGACCAGGTGGCCCGGCGTGCGGCGGCCGTGGAGCGGAAGGGGAGCACGGCGGCGGGCATGAAATTATCTTACAGGGGAAGCGGGGGAAGAGGAAATCTGTCTCGGGCGAAGGCGGTGATATTGCCGGGCCCGGTGGCGCTATTTCGCGGGTGCGACAGGGAACGGATAGTAGCCGTCGCGGAAGCGCAGAATCACATTCGGCAATCCCACGGTCACTTTGATCTTCCGGTAGGGTTTGTTCGTTGTGTCTTCGCACACTGCCTGTGTGGGCGGACAGTCGGTCTTGAAATCCGGGTGATAGCGCAGAACGTACTGCGTGGTGATCTCGCCCATCAGGTCAGCAACGGAGCTGAAGAGCGCCTTGCCGATTTCGGCCGTATAGCCGCCGACGCCCACCTGGATGGCGTAATTGCCGGCATCCTGCACGTTCGAAAGATAACCGCTGATGTCCTTGTACATCTTCTCGCCGAGCGGCGTTTCCACCCGGCCGCCGGTCTGCGACGTGAGCAGGGTCAGGTTCTCTTCGTCTTCGTTGTGCATGCCGAAGGCGACGGTATCCATGGCGTAAATCGTGATCTGATTGCGCTGCGCCAGCTCGAGCACTTCGCGGAGGCTCTTCTTGCTGGCGGAATCGTGACCATCGCCGATGATGATGATGACGCGCCGCGGCTCATAGGGCTCGCCCATGACGGTCTTGCGGCTGGTGCACGCCATATAGATAGCGTCGAACAATGCCGCGCCGCCCGCGGGCCTGGCCCGGTTCAGCTTCTGGACCATGGCTTCCGGGTCGATGCTGGTATCCGAGGCGAGCTCGGCGTCGGTTCCGTAGGTAATCAGGTATCCGGAGTAGCGTTTATCGCCCGGCATGAGGCTCCGCATCAGTTCCGAGGTCGATTCCTTGTAGCGGTCCCACTGCACCTTCATCCGGTTACTCATGTCGACCAGGAAACCGATCACGACCGGCTGTGACTGTTCGTGGCTGAAAAAGTCGATCTTCTGCTCGTGGCCTTCGTCAAAGATATGGAAATCGCTCTGGACGAGGTCGCTGATGAAAGCGCCTTTCGAGTCCGTGGCGGTCACGGGGACCACGACTTCGTTGGTGGTGGAGCC
The DNA here is from genome assembly GCA_964590625.1 of uncultured Solibacteraceae bacterium. Classification (GTDB taxonomy): domain Bacteria; phylum Acidobacteriota; class Terriglobia; order Bryobacterales; family Bryobacteraceae; genus BOG-234. Next base: position 1,613 of record CAZPZE010000552.1, on the reverse strand, counting down.
GAAGAGCGGAGGTTTCGGGGCGGTCCCGGCGCCCTGGCCTTCCGGAGACTGCGCGAGGCAATAACCTGCCGCCAGGGCGGCGATGACGGCGCCCACCAGGCAAACCCGCACCTTACCGGACAAAAGTGCAAAACGCTGCATGAATCTGGAACCTATTGTACCTGCTGACGCACCGGATGCCGAGCGCGTTGCCCGGCCGGTGTAGCCTTTTACGCTTCAAGCCCGTCTATGGCTGTAGTATCCTGAAGTGTTCGGAACGAATCCCTTAGGTCGAGGTAATCCTCCAATGTCTCTCCGCTTGAAGCCCCTCATTCCAGCGGCCTTTGCCGCTCTCCTTTTCTGTGCAGTACCCGGTTTCTCCCAGACTCCCGCGTTCGTACAGGGTGTGGTGAAAGGGCCGGATGGCGCCACTATCCAGGGCGCGGTGGTCGTCTTTGAAGGGATCGAAATGAAGAACAAGATCCAGGCGAAGACCGATAAGAAGGGCCACTACATCACCTCGATGAAGCCGGCATTCTATGACGTCACCGTGACGGTGGATGGGACGGTTCGCGCAAAGCTGCCTCACTACGAAGCGGTGGGTGGCAACGGCGATCCTCTTGATTTCAACCTGAAGGCTGCCGCTCCCGCAGGCGCGGCTCCCGCGGCTGCCCCTTCGCTGACCGAAGCTGCGCCGGCCCCAGCGGGCGGCGGTAAAGGCAATAAAGGCGACGCTGAGGGCGACAAGAAGCGTGAAGAGGCGATCGCGAAGCAAAAAGCTCTGAACGACGCGTTCGGCGCCGGCCGCAACGCCATTGATGCCAAGAATTGGGACGAAGCCATCACGCAGCTCACGAAGGCCTCTGAGCTCGGGCCGACGCAGCAGGCCGTCTGGGCCAGCCTCGCCGAAGCCTATACCGGCAAAGCGAAGAGCGGACCCTCCGCCGAAGCCGATGCCAGCTATCAGAAGGCGTTTGCCGCCTATGACAAGCTGATCGAGCTGAAGCCGGACGAAGCGGGCACCTATACCAACTACGCGCTGGCTCTGGCGGCGGACAAGAAGCTGGACGACGCCAAGGTCAAGCTGGCGAAGGCCGTGGAGCTCGATCCCGCGGGCGCCGGCAAGTATCACTACAATCTGGGCGCGCTGCTGATGAACAGCAGCCAGACCGATGGCGCACTCGAAGAATTCAGGAAGGCCATTGCGGCGGACCCGAACTACGCCGAAGCGTACTTCTACCTCGGTTCCACGCTGATGGGCAAGGCGACGATGGATGCCTCCGGCAAGATGCAGGCTCCCGCGGGAACCGTGGAAGCGCTCCAGAAATACGTGCAGCTGAAGCCGGATGGGCCGAATGCGGACGCCGCCAAACAGCTTATCACCGCGCTGGGCAGCACCGTTTCGGTCAACTATAAAGACCCGAACGCACCGGCGAAACCGGCCAAGAAGGGCAAATAGCAAGCAAGGTCTGATCGATCACTGGGCGCCCGGCTTTCGAGCGGGCGCCCTTTTTTATGTTCAGCTTCATCTACCGGCTGATTCTGTTTTTCATTGCGATCTCGGTCATTCAGTCCGTGATTCAGGCACTGGCGCGCGCGTTTCGAGGCCAGGGGCCGCGAAATGTTCCGGGCGG
>CAZPZE010000551.1:0-7102 GCA_964590625.1 uncultured Solibacteraceae bacterium | reverse complement strand
GCTCCGACTCGTTGCATCCTGCAAACTCCCGAACCGCAGCAAAAAGCGATCTACACCTCGCCACGTTTGGGGCCATGGCTGCAAGTTCAACAAGCGCAAAGTCACCCGGCCAAGTCAGAAAAACGAGTGACATTGGATTGTCAATCGGCCTGGCGCATTGTAACTCCGAACGCCAGGGCGATCACAATCGCGTGCCGGATGCAATCCCTGATCACCTACTTCGAAGCCGCCCGCGTATACCCCGAACGCTTCTCCGTCGCCGCACTCGCCGTCACCTCAAAATGACTCAGCGACTGCGAATACCGCTCAATCCCCCGATACAGCGATTCCGCCACCTTCTGCCGGTATTCGCCCTTATTCAGATTGTTCTCATCCCTCGCATTGCTCAGGAACCCGATCTCCGCCAGCACCGAAGGCATCCGCGCCCCGATCAGCACTACAAACGGCGCCTTCTTCACGCCCCGATCCCGCGCCGCCGAATTCCCCTTCGCCGCCTGCGCAAAAATCGCATTCTGAATATCCGTCGCGAACGTCGTCGATTCCGCAATCTTGTCATTCTGCGCGATCGACTGAATCAGATCGCGCAGTTCACCCACCGACTTATCCGATCCCGCATTCTCCCGCGCCGCCACACTGATCGCCCCCGGCGAACTGTTCAGGTTCAGCAGGAACGTCTCCGTCCCCGCAACCGATGACGCAGGCGACGAATTCGCGTGAATCGAAAGGAACAGATCCGCCTTGTACTGATTCGCAATCGCCGTCCGCTCCGTCAGCGGCACAAACGTATCGTCGGACCGCGTCAGCACCACTTCGGCCCCCAGCTTCGTCTGCAGCAGCGTCGCCAGCCGCAGAGCCACATCGAGCACCACATCTTTTTCCAGAACACCATTCGGCCCGATCGTCCCATCGTCATGCCCGCCATGTCCGGCATCGATTACGATGCGATTGATCTTCAGCCCCAGCGCGCGCGTGAGCGACGCCGAAGCATCCGTCGAAGCCTTCGCCGTTCCAACCGGCCCCGCGGGATGCAGCGCCGGAAGAACTTTCGTCGTCGTATTGATGAACGGCGCTTTCGCCGGCGGTGCGGGCAGCGCGTAATTCGCAGCCGGCGCCACGGGCTGCGCGGAAGCGATCACCGCGGGCTTGCGCGGCGCGCGTACATTCGCGAGCGACACCCAGTTGTCCGGAATCTGATTGAACGCAATCGCGTCCCACTCAACCGCCGGCCCCGCCTCGGGCAGCGCGACGATGCGAATCGGCGGCAGTGGCATCACCGGCGGCACGAATGCCTTCGCGCGCGTGCGGCGCGTTCGCGCGGATGCCACATACTTCTCTGATCGCGCAACGGGCGCCGCGGCCGACGGTGCAGCCGACGTTTCCACCACAGGCGCCGTGCTTTCCACACGCGGCTGAACACTGCCGCCCGGTGGCGTCACCTCAATCACGATCCGGTCCGGCGCGCTGAGCGTGCTCACAGTGAATTCGTCTTTGCCCGTCAGATCCAGCACCACGCGCGTGGTGCCCGGCGCAGTCTCCGCCACGCGCACCCGCGTCACCAGCGCGTCATTGATCAAACGGTTCGCGATGCGCTTATGGTCAATCCATGGCCGCGCATGGCTGATGTCGAAGAAGATGCGTTCGGGATTGTGCGCGCGGTCCGAATGATATTCCGCCGGACCGCTGACATCAATGATGATGCGAGTGGAGCCAGGATGTGACCAGAACCGCAGTCCTGTCACCTGAATTATGCCGGAATTTGTCGCGGCGCTCACTGGCAGGATCGAAAACATCGCCGCCGCCCAGTGAATTCGCCGGATCATAAATCTAAGGTGTGCTGTAGTAAACCCGTCCGTCGGCGCCGATACTGGCTTGAATAGGATGATGCGGAGTCTCCGCGTCCGGTTGCGCTGGAGTTGCGGGTTTCGCCGCCTTTAGCTGCTGTTTCCGCTCGGCCGTCAGGTGCTTTGCTACGGTCCGCACATATCCCTGCGTCTCGGCGTACGGAGGAACACCATGGTACTTATCCACGGCCGCCTCGCCCGCATTGTAAGCCGCGATTGCCTTCGTGTAATCGCCCTGATAATAATCGAGCAGGAACTTCAGGTACTTCACGCCGCCCTGAATATTCTCTTCCGCGTCGAACGCATTGCCCACGCCAAAACGCCGCGCGGTGGAAGGAATCAGCTGCATGATGCCCTGCGCGCCTTTCAAGGAAACGGCGGACGCATTGTAATTGCTTTCGGCCTGAATCACGGAATGCACGAGCGGCGCTTCCACGCCTTCCTGATTCGCGATCTTATCGACCATCGCATTCAACTGAGCGGGGGCAACGCGCGGCGCAGGAGGCGCCACCATGGTGCGCTCCAGGCGTCCGGTCTTCGCGTTCACGCGCACTACGCTCTTCACGGGCGGTGCGGGGGACGGCGCGGGCTCAGCGAACACTGGCATGGCCAGTATCAGTATAAAACAAAATCGCATCGATACGTTCGCAAATCTGCCGAAGAGGTTAAACTTCGATGGTAACATTCTGGGTAAGTTGGGCCAGCCAAAATCAGACCGCGCCGCGTGGATCCTGGCCGGCGGCCGCAGCAGCCGGATGGGCGTCGATAAAGCCCATGCGCTCTTCGCCGGACGCCCGCTTGCGCTGCGCGTAGCCGATCGCGCCGCCTCCGTCTGCAACTCAATTTTTGTCGTCGGCGACCCCGCGAAATATTCCGACCTCGGTCTTCCCGTGATCCCCGATTCGCGCCCCGGCCAGGGCCCGCTTGCCGCCATCGAAGCCGCGCTCGAAGCCACATCCGCCGAAGCGAATCTCATCCTCGCCTGCGATATGCCTTCGCTCGATTCGAACCAGCTCGAAGCGCTTTTCGAAGCTGGCGGCGATATCGCGATCCCCCGCCACGAAACCGGCGAAATCGAGCCGCTCTCCGCCGTATATCGCCGCGCCGCGCTGCCCGCCATTCGCGAAGCGCTTGATTCCGGAATCCGCGGCGTCACCGAAGCTCTCCGCCAGGTCGTCGGAGCTCGCTGCGAGGTACGATACGTGCGAGTGTCTGACCCGGCCGCATTTGCCAACCTGAACACGCCGGAAGACTGGCGCCGGTACCACCATGGCTGAAGAGTATCCGCACTATATCGAGTTCCGGCATGTTTATAAGACGTTCGACAAGCCCGTTTTAGTCGATTCCTCTTTTCATGTCGATGTCGGCCAGACCGTCTGCATCATCGGCCGCTCGGGCGTCGGAAAGTCCGTAACCCTCGCTCACATCATGGGTTTCCTCCATCCGGACCAGGGCCGGGTCATCGTTGCCCACGAAGATATTACGGACTACACGGAAGCCGAAATGAACCGCATCCGCCGCAAAGTGACCATGGTGTTCCAGTCCGGCGCGCTGTTCGATTCGCTCACCGTCGCTGAAAATATCCTCTTCTCTCTCGAAACCCGCGAGGACTACGACGCTAAAAACAAAGAAGATGTCGTGGATGGCCTCCTCAGAATGGTGGATATCTCGGAAGCCCGCGATTCCTACCCCAGCGATCTTTCGACCGGCTACCGCCGCGCCGTGGCCATCGCCCGAGCTCTCGCCGCGCAGCCGCAGTGCGTGCTCTACGATGAGCCCACCACGATGGTCGATCCCATCATGAGCGACCAGCTCACCATGCTCATGCTCCGGCTCAAGAAGCAACTGAACCTGACCAGCATCGTCGTCACCCACGATCTCGATCTGATGCACCGCGTCGCCGACAAAGTTGTTTTTCTCAGCAAGGGCCGCGTGGCGTTTTTCGGGCCGCCGAAAGAGCTCTACGCCTGCGAAGATCCCGACATCCACGAATTCCTCGAGCTCGATAAAGTGATCCGCGGAAAATTGTCGAAGGACAGTCCATTCCGCACCGGCCTTGGAGTCGCGGAGGTCTGATGGCCAGGAATTCTCTGAGCGATATCGGCAAGTACATGAGCCTTGCTCTGATGCTTCCCATCGGAACGGCCGTAGGCTATGCGCTCGGCTACGGTCTCGATAGCCTCTTCCACACTCACTGGATTCGCTGGCCGTTTCTCGTCTTCGGATTCGCCGCCGGAATCTTCGATCTGCTCTATGAGCTCGACAAAGACAAATCACAGTAATGTGGGGCGGGGCGTCGGCCCTGCCGCCGGGCTTCTGCCCGGCGTCGGAGCCTCCACCACATCCCCCTCATGACCCCCGCCGATTACGACCGCGCCCTGCGCCGCATTCCCTCCTGGATGGCCGTCCTCACCCTGATCGGCGCCCCCATCGCCTTCCACAAAGCAGGCATCGGCGCGATGTCCGGCTTCCTGCTGGGCGCCGCCGCCGCATGGCTCAACCTGCGGCTGATCATACGCGCCGTCAACCGGATTGTCCGGGTCGCCGCGTCCCAGCCGGAGAAGGTCCGCACCGGATCGGGTGTCCGCGTTTTCGCCGAATTCGCTGTTTTTGCAGCACTTGCCTTTGTTATACTTGGATTTACCGGTTTCAGTTTAAAAGCGGCGATCCTCGGGTTCTTCGTGTGTCCGGCCGCAGCCATCGCTGAACTGGTCTACGGCTTATTCACCTATGACTCATGATGTTTGGCTGACGAAGATCTTCAATACTTATCTCGCCGGCGCCGGCAATGCGCTCCTCGCTCTCTTCAAACAGACGGCGGAAAATCCCCGCGAGCCCTGGTCGGATCACGTCGTGATGGAAATTCTCGTCGCTGTTCTGATGATGGTGCTGCTTGTGATTCTGCGCTCCCGCCTCTCTGTCCAGAAGCCGGGCGTCACGCAGCATATCTTTGAAGCCATCCACAAATTCGTCGTGGGCGAAGCGGAAGATCAGGTGGGGCATGAGGGCCATCACCACACCACCATCTTCATGACGCTGTTTCTCTTCATCCTGCTGGGCAATCTGATCGGCCTGATCCCCGGATTCATCAGCCCCACGCAGTACATCTACGTGACCGTCGGATGCGCCCTGATTTCGTTCGTGTACTACAACATCGTGGGCCTCAAAAAGAACGGACTCTGGAAGTACACGAAGCATTTCTTTGGACCGATTCCGCTGATGGCGCCGCTCATGCTGCCGATTGAAATCGTCAGCCACCTGGCGCGCCCGCTCTCGCTGAGCATTCGTCTTTTCGCCAATATGTACGCCGGCGAAAAAGTCACGATGACATTTCTGGGCCTCACGTATCTGATCGTGCCGACCGTTTTCATGGGGCTTCACGTTTTCGTCGCCCTGCTGCAGGCCTACATCTTCATGCTGATGACCATCATCTATGTGGCCGGCGCGGTCGCTGAGGAGCACTAAGCTCAACAGCCCCCAACAAGATTCCGGCTTCACCGCCGGATACCGTTTTCCGTGTGAGGCCTCCCGTCCCCCGGCGTGGAACGCAACCACCTCCGGTTAACGAGAATGAACTGAATAAGGAGCAGTACCAATGATCAGGAAACTCGCTTTTCTCGCGACCGCGATGATGCTCGCGTCGCTTCCCATATTCGCCCAGACCCCCGGCAGCAGCGCTGCCCCGGCCGACGGACATAGCTGGATGGGCCCGTTTGCCGCCATCGGCATGGCCATCGCTTCCGGCCTTTGCGCCCTCGGCCAGGGTAAGGCCGTCGCCGGCGCCGCCGAAGGTATGGCGCGCAATCCCGGCGCTACCGCTTCCATCCGCTTCGCCCTCATCTTCGGCCTCGTGCTGATCGAATCGCTCGCGCTCTACACCCTCACGATCATCTTCGTGTTCAAATAAACCGCGCTGTTGGTTTCCATAGTTGCGCCGGCGGAACTCGATTTCCGCCGGCGTTTTTGTTTGTGACCGGTACCGGAATCGTATCTTTTTGATACCCTTTAGTACCAAACCACGTTGCATTTAGATTGCGTACGAGCGTACCCTACAGTACAGAGGAAATTCGGTTGGAGCAAAGACGCGCACCGCGTTACCGTTTGCAGTTGCCGTTGCAGATCGTCCAGGTTGGCGCCGAGAAGGTGAATCGGACCGAGCAGACCCGAGACATCAGCTCAGGAGGCGTGTGCTTCTTTTCCTCCGAGGAAGTCGAAGTCGGCGGAAGGATCGAGTACCTCATCACTCTCTCCGGCAGCAACCCTCCCGTACGCATCCGTTGCCTTGGCAAGGTCCTCCGCAGCCACCGTCTGGACGGTGAATCCCCCTGGGAAATCGCCGTCACCATGGAACGCTATCAGTTCATGGGGCCGATGGAAACCGCACCTTTCGCCCAGGCTTCCTGACCCGCCCGGCGCCTTCACCCCTATCCGATTGCTCATTGGCGCGTCCTGACCTTTAGACTGTTATCAGGATTTGCTCAATGCGCCTTTTCCGATCGCTGGCTCTCTGCCTGCTCGCTTCCACGTCTATCCTTTGCGCCGCCGGCAAGATCTTTCCCTACGCGTACACACAGGAAGATTTGCCCAACGGCCTTCGCCTGATCACCATCCCGACCGATTACCCGAACATCGTCTCTCTCTTCATCGTGGTCGGCGCCGGATCCCGCAATGAGGTGACGCCCGGCAAAACCGGCTTCGCTCACCTGTTCGAACACCTGATGTTCCGCGGCACCGCCGAATATCCGCCCGCGAAATACACCGCGACCCTGCAGAGCGCGGGCGCTGCCTCGAACGCTTACACCTCGACGGATCTCACTGCCTACCACACCACTTTTTCGAAGGAAGATCTGCCGAAGATTCTCTCCATGGAGGCCGATCGCTTCCAGCACCTCGAATACTCCGAGGCCGATTTCAAAACCGAAAGCCTGGCCGTGCTCGGTGAGTTCAACAAAGATATCGCCTCGCCCGACTTCAAGCTGGATGAAACCATGCAGGGCACCGCGTACAAGGTTCATCCTTACAGCCACACCACCATGGGCTATCTGAAGGACGTGCAGAACATGCCGGAAGGCTATCAATACAGCCGCGACTTCTTCGCGCACTACTACCGGCCGGAATACGTGACCATCATCGTGGCGGGCGACGTCAATCCGAAGCAGGTTCGCTCGCTCATCGATGAGCGCTGGGGCCAGTGGAAACGCGGCTCCTACAAGCCCACCATCCCCGCCGAGCCCACGCAGGATGGCCCTCGCCGCGCGCAT
>CAZPZE010000550.1:0-5635 GCA_964590625.1 uncultured Solibacteraceae bacterium | reverse complement strand
CAACATCTCAAGGCGCAGGTGGACATCGCCAGCGTGGTCACGGAGTACGTGCGGCTGCGGCGCGTGGGCAATCGTCTGACCGGACTCTGTCCTTTTCATAACGAGAAGACGCCCTCGTTTTCGGTATACGCGGACAAGCAGTTCTACAAGTGCTACGGATGCGATGCAAGCGGCGACGTCATCAGCTTTGTGATGACGATCGAAGGTCTGACGTTCTGGGAAGCGGTGAAGCGGCTCGCCGAACAGAACGGCATTCCGCTGCCGAAGCAATCGAGCGCGACCGACGACGCGACGCGGCTGCGCGCGGCTCTCTATGAGATGCATGAGATAGCGCATGACCACTTCCGCGAGAACCTCGCAGGCAAGGTTGGCGAAGCGGCGCGGGCGTATCTGCGAAAGCGCGGTGTCACGGAAGAATCGATCCGGCATTTCGGGATCGGGCTCGCGGAGCAGGGAAGCCGGCTGACCCGCATTCTCGAATCGAAGCGATTTTCGCGCGAGCAGATGGAGGCATCGGGTCTCGTCGGACGGCGCGACGATGGATCGCTCTACGACCGCTTCCGCAACCGGCTGATGTTTCCGATTCACAGCGAGACCGGCAAGATCATCGCGTTCGGCGGCCGCGCGCTCGACCCGAATGACACGGCGAAGTACATGAATTCGCCCGAGACCGGGATCTATAAGAAGTCGCATGTGCTCTACAACCTGAACCGGGCAAAGAAGACGGCTATGCAGACGGATCGGTTGGTGCTGGTCGAAGGCTATATGGACGTGGTCGGCGCAACGCAGGCCGGCGTAGTCGAATCGGTCGCAACGTGCGGCACGGCGCTGACCAACGAACAGGTTCGTGCGATGAAGCGCCACACGCAGAACCTGCATCTGAATTTCGATCCTGATGCGGCCGGCGCGAAAGCGGCGGAACGATCGATTCAGCTCTTACTGGACGAGAGCATGCGGGTGCGGATCGTGGAGCTCGAAGGCGGGCTCGATCCCGACGAGTACGTGAAGCAGCATGGCGCGGAAGCGTATCAGGAGCGCGTTAGCAAGGCGAAATCATATTTCTACTGGATGGCGGACCGCGCGCGGACGAAGTTCGACATGCGCGAGCCGCAGGGACGCGTCGATGCGTTCCAATCGCTGATTCCTTCGATCCAGGGGCTGGCGAGCAAGCTGGAACGCAGCGTCGTCGCGACGGATCTTGCGGCCTATCTCGGCGTGGAATCCGGTTTGGTGCTGGAGCATTTTCGCAAGATGGCGGCGGATCGCGTGGAGCGCGGCCCCGCGCCGAAAGCGCAACCGACGACGCACGCAACGGACCGTATTCTGATGCCGCTGCTGCTTTCGGGAGAGGACGCGCGCGGTCCCCTTGTCGCAGCGCTGCGTGACGTATCGATGCCGGCATCGCGTTTTGGGGCCACCGCTCCTATTTATGAAACGCTCATGACAATGCATGAAGGCGGCGAGGCGATCAGTTTCGTTTCCGTGCATGAACGATTGAATAAATCGCAGCAGGCGCTGTTCGAGGCGGTGGTGCTCGAGGCGGCGCATTGTGAAAATACGCTCGAAGATGGGCTCGCCTGTGTCGAAGCGTGGAAGCAGGAGAGCCAGCATGAAGCGCAGCGGGATCTCAAAGCGCGGATTAAGCAGGCGGAGCGGGAAGGCCGGTTCGAAGAGGCACTCCGCTTGATGGCTCTTCTTGGTACTAACGGCGTAAAATCCTGAACGGGGTATGCAACAGAGGGGGCTCCGTGCGTCACCAGGTTATCAGCCAATAGTTAGCGCAAAATCGGTGTACAATTGAATCCTGATTGTCGCCGGGGACGGTCATCTCGGGCTGAACGGGGGCCTGAGAAAAAAGGATCCAGCAGTGGCAGAAGATAACTTCGAAGCTGTCGATCCGCTTGCTCAGGTGAGCAAGGAAGGGGCCCTTGCGCTCTTCGACGACGAACCCGATCTTCTTCCGCAGGACACCGACGAAGTTACCGTCGACAATAATCTTTTAATTCCCGGTCTGGACGGCATCGAAGGCAAGGGCGACGAAGCCGAAGACGTTTTCGAAACTGATCCGCTCGATAAGACCCACGATCCGGTGCGTCTCTATCTGCGCGAGATGGGATCGGTGAAGCTCCTTAATCGCGAGGGCGAGATCGGAATTGCGCGCCGCATCGAACGAGGACAGCGCAAGGTCCGCCGCACGCTGTCGCGCTGCCCCGTAGTGATCAATGAACTCATCCGCATGGGGAACGATATCCAGACGGGCGCGCTGGATGCGCGCGCGGTGCTGCAGATCACGGATCCGGAAGCGGTAGATGAGGAAGACGAAGAGGCGGCGGTAGAGGTTCAGGATCCGAGCACGGTGGAGGCCATGATCACCGATTGCCAGGAGCTGGCGATCATGGGCCGCAAGTTCATGCAGCTTCGGCAGCGGCTGGTTGCGGTGCCGCGGCAAAGCAAACCCAAACAGAATCGGCGGCTGCGGTGGGAACTCGCGCGGCTGGCGGTGGTGATCTCGCAGAAGGCGTGCGCGGTCCCGCTGCGGCATTCGGCTGTGAAGACGCTGATCGGGTCTTTGCGCAATGCAGTGGATGAGATCCGGCCGATCGAGCAGGCGATTGCTCGCAATCATCGTGCCATCGAAGCGGCGGGGCCGAAATCGGTGAAAGTTCGCGAACTGCGCAAGGAGCAGCGCCAACTGGCCGAGGCGATGAAGAATCTGGAGGACAAGTACGGCACGCCCGCGACAGAGATGCGGCGCGCGCTCGAACTGGTCAATCGCGCGGATCATGAAGCGGAATCGGCGCGGCAGGAACTGATCGAGGCCAATCTGCGGCTGGTGGTCAGTATCGCGAAGCGGTATAACAATCGCGGCCTGCAGTTCCTCGATCTGATTCAGGAAGGCAACATCGGCCTGATGAAGGCCGTGGAGAAATTCGAATACCGCCGCGGCTATAAGTTCTCGACGTATGCAACGTGGTGGGTGCGGCAGGCGATCACGCGCGCGATTGCCGATCAGGCTCGCACGATCCGCATTCCGGTGCACATGATCGAAACCATCAACCGGCTGGTGCGGACTTCACGCGCGCTGGTGCAGGAACTGGGGCGCGAGGCGTCGAACGAAGAACTCGCCGAGAAGATGGGGATGCCGGTGCAGAAGATCCGCAAAGTGATGCGGATTGCGCAGGAGCCGGTGTCGCTCGAAACGCCGGTGGGCGAGGAAGATGAATCGCACCTCGGCGATTTCATAGTGGATCAGGCGCACCAGTCGCCGGCCGAGCAGATGGTGAACGTGAATCTGCACGACCAGACGGCGGAGGTGCTGAAGAGCCTTTCACCGCGCGAGGAGAAGATCATCCGGCTGCGTTTCGGGCTGGAAGACGGCAGCGAGCACACTCTCGAAGAAGTCGGCAGCAGCTTTGCGGTAACGCGCGAGCGCATCCGCCAGATCGAAGCCAAGGCGCTGCGCAAGCTGCGGCATCCCAGCCGCAGTTACCGTCTCAAAACCTTCCTGCAGGAAGGCTAAGGCTTTTTCTTCGCGAGGAGTTCCTTCACCGCGGGCGGCAGATCGAAGGTCCCCGGTGGGATTTTTGCGGCATAGGTGACCTTGTTGACGTGGAGGGCCATGTTCTGCCCCATCGCGCTCTGGCTCATCAGGAAGGGCGTCTGGATGCCGTCCACCGGGCGGTAGTCGCCGAGGATCATTTCCACTGGGATGTCGCCGAACGAAGTGGGCATGGTCTGGGTCATTTTGACGAGAAGGCCGGAGTCGCGGTCGAAGTAGAATTCTTCGACGCCGTGGCCTTTGGTGGGCGTCATTTCCACCTGCCAGGCGGGTTTGCCGTTGACGTCGGCCTCGCCTTTGGTGACGGCGGACTTGTAGTAATCCTTCCAGTCACCGAGGATGGAGACGCGGGAAGCGCGGCGGGTGGCTTCAAGCTCATCGCCTTCTTTGATGCGGGTTCCCTGGAGAAGGTTGGATTCCCAGGCGGTGGTGCCGTCGAAGCCTTCCTCAATCTTTCCAATGCCGGGGAGTTCAATCTTCGTGTAAGACTTTTCGCCCTGCTGGTCAATTTCGAACGGCCCCATGATGTTGCGGCCGACGACTTCGACTGTACCGGTCATGATGACGGTCTGGGCGCGGTCCATCGCGTTCGCGCCGCCTTCTTTTTCGATGCCGCGCTGGATGAGGCTTTCGCCGGACGGGAGATCCGCGGACCAGACGAGGGAGACGGCGAGCAGAGCGGCCGGGAAGGCAAACCACTTCATGAGTACAGGTTACGCCAGAGGGGAGAAGAGTGTGGGGTGGGCCGCCGAGCCATGAGGGTTGTAAGGGAATTGCTGGGCTTTTAACCGGCGGCCCCTGGTACTCTGAGCAGTATTGATGAATGCCGCAATTTAGTTCCGAATTTTTTCGGGACTTTGTGTGAAATTCGTAAACCCAACATACTGAACCTCTTCTTCGAGGGGAATATCCCAGCGTCGGCGGATTTTGTCCTTCAATTCGGTTACGATAGCGACCAGGTCGCGGGCGGTTCCGCCTCCGGCGTTGTAGATGAGGTTGGCGTGGTAATCGGCCACTTCGATACCGCCCTGCTTCATGCCTTTCGCGCCGACTTGTTCGAGGAACCAGGCGGACGGGACCTTGCCCTCGGTGACGAACTTAGCCGGGATCTCGGCGGCGACGGCCGGCGGGAGTTCGGACAGCAGAAAATTCTTAAAGATACTGCCGGCGCAGCGCATGGTGGGCGGGTACTTGCGGTTGCGGACAGCGAGAATGCCGTCGGCGGTTTTGCGGAGCTCGGCGGCGTCGCCTAGCTCCATTTCGAGCGTGGCGGAGACGATGATCCACTGCTTGTTGCGCTTGAAGATACTTTCCCGATAGTGGAACCGGCATTCGGCATTCCCGAATTCGCGAACCGCTTCACCATCGAGGAAACGAACCCGGCTGACACGCTCCTGGATGGAATGGCCGTAAGCTCCGGCGTTTCCATAAATCGCGGCGCCGACGGAACCGGGGATTCCGGTCATGGTCTGGAGCCCGGCGAGGCCGCGATCGACGGTAAAGTCCACCAGATTCTGAAGGACGGCGCCGGCTTCGGCTTCGACGGTGAGTCCGTCGGCTGAGATGCGGTCGGCGGTGAGCCTGAGGCAGACGCCGCGGAAGCCTTCATCGGAAACGATGAGGTTGGTGCCGCCGCCGATGACCACCCAATCGAGCCCGCTGGCGCGGACGAGAGCGAGGGCCTGGGCGAAGCTGGCGGGGTTCGCGGTTTCGATGAAGAAATCAGCAGGGCCTCCAATGCCGAAGCGAGTGTGTCCGGAGAGCGGGACATCGCGCTGAATGGAGATGCTTTCGAGAGAGGAGATGCGGTCCAGCGCTTCGAGAACGCTTTGGGCGGGGGCCATCTGGCTCCATTATAGGAAGCCTTTCGAAGCAACTGTGCCGTGCACACCTTTGGCGAAGGGATTGCACCCTTTGGATCGAAAGGAAGTGTCCTATGGCGACCAATGCATTTGAAGACAGCCGTATTTCCGAAGGAACGATGCACATCGGAGCGCAGCACGTCTCGAACATACCGGTAGCAACCCCCTGGGATGACCCGGGCAAGCGGTTTGCCAGCACGAGCACGCCGGCCGG
>CAZPZE010000549.1:0-5719 GCA_964590625.1 uncultured Solibacteraceae bacterium | reverse complement strand
AGGTCGTAAGTCACGCTTTTCTATTCTATATGGATGGCGTGATCTGGCTTTCGATTCATGGGTTTCGATTCAAAGACAAGCGGGCCGCGCAGGCGCTAAACTGAGGTCATGCCATCTGCCGTCGAAATCGGCACCCTGATTGACCGTGAACCGGGCATTCGCGGGGGGAGGCCCAAGATCGCGGGCACCGGACTAACGGTCCGGCGCATCGTGGGCTGGTACAAGGCGGGGATGAGTCCCGAGGAGATCGCCCTCGAATACCCGCACCTGTCGCTCGCCCAGGTGCACGCCGCCCTTGCGTACTATCACGCGAATCGTGACGAAATCGAGACCGATATCGCCGAAGAAGAGCGACTTACCGAAGATTGGCAGCGCCGTCTCACCACGGCAAAGCCTTCGTGAAGCTGCAATCGCTTTACCTCGATGAAGATTCGATGCGCCGGGCTCTGGTGTTTGGCCTGCGAGCCCGCAACGTGGACGTCCTCACGGCTGCCGAAGCCGGCATGATCAATCGCAGCGACGAGGACCATCTGAAAATCGCATCATCTCATGGGCGGGCGATTTACACGTTTAACGTTGCGGATTTCTGTGTACTCCATCAGGCCTGGCTCGCAGCCAGCCATCATCACGCAGGCATTATCGTAGCGCCGCAGCAACGCTATTCGGTCGGCGAGGAACTCCGCCGGCTCATGAAGCTGGTCGGCACAGTCAGCGCCATCGGAATGCGCGATCGAATCGAGTTTCTGGCGAATTGGGGTTAGGGGTCGCTTACTCGTCCCGCAAAATTTCCAGCGGCTTCTGCCCCAGCGTCCGGTAGCTCGCGAGCCATCCCGTCGCCACCGCCAGCAGCGCCGTCCCGCCGATCGCCATCATCACCGGCACTACATCCACGCCGGTCTCTGCCTTCAGCAGCCGATTCAGCAGCAGCCATCCGAAACCGCCCGCCAGCATTCCGCCCATCAGCCCAGCCACCGTGCCGATCACGAAAAATTCCACCGAGAAAATCTTCGCGATCCGCCCGCGCGTCGCGCCCAGCGTCTTCAGAATCACGACCTCGCGAATTCGCCGGAACCGGGTTCCCGCGACGCCCGAGGCCAGAATCACCGCGCCCGCCAGCATCGAGAATCCGGAAATAAACCGAACCACCATCGAAATCTGATCCACCACTGACTGGATAATGTCCAGCACGTCAGCCATATTGATGACCGTGATCGTCGGGTACTTGTCGTAAATCGCCTTCTGCAGCGCGCCCACGCTCTCCGGCTTCATCCGAACGCCGCCGTAGTAGATCGCCGGTAACCCGTCGAGCGCACCGGGGGCAAAGAAAAACTCGATCCGCGCGGTCATGCGCTCATTCTGCGTCTTGTGGATCGCCACTACCGCCGATTCGAACGTCTTCGTCGGCGTCGTCCACACGATCTTCGAGCCCACATGGATGTTGAGCACCTTCGCCGCCTGCTCAGCCACCGAAACCTCGGGTGATGCCGGATGCGCATTCGCATCCCACCACTTCCCATCCACCACCTGCGTGAACTGGGGAAGCGCGCCCTCGGGCGAGAGCGAGACACTGCCCGCGTACCGTCGCCCCATCCCCTGCTGGTTCTCGCGCCGCATCGGCGCGCCGTCAATCGACTGAATTCGCGCTGAAACGGACCCCATCAGTTCAGGCGTCCCCAGCACGCCCGGCTGATGCCGCATGATCTCCATCACGCCATCGCGGTTCGCAGCAGTCACGTCGATCAGATAGACATTCGGCAGCCCAGGCGGCGCGGTCCTCATCATGTCGTTCAGCACGCCTCGCTGAATAATCCAGACCGAAACCGTGAACATCACGCCAACACCCAGCGCGATCACCGCCGCGCCCGCGTGATTGCCCGGACGATACAGATTCGCAATTCCCTGCCTCAGCACCGGACCGGCAGCGCGCGGCAGATGCCGCCCCACCCAGCGCAGTCCCCGCAGCAGCAGCCATGCGATCACAGCGAGCACGGCCAGCCCGCCGGCGATTCCCGTCGCGAAATACTGTCCGGTCTGCGCGCTGTCGCTGAGCCATGCCGCGAGCAATCCGACGAAAAACAGAATCACGATCGCCGACCCCACCGACACCGCCACACGTGCCCACCATTCCCGCAGGGTCCGTCCCGGCGCCGCCATTTCGCGCCGGAAGATCAGCGCCGGGCGAATTGTCCGGATGCTGAGCAGCGGCGGCACCGTAAACAGCAGCACCGTCAATACGCCGACCAGCAACCCCTGCAGCGCCGAAAGCGGACTAAACCGTGGCAGCGAATTCAGATGAAAATAACCCGAAAGGAAAATCGGAAACACCGACTGCACGAAGGTGCCGAACGCAATCCCCACTGCGCTCCCGGCTAGCCCCAGCCCGATCGTTTGTATCAGATAGATCCGCAGGATCTGCGAAGATCGCGCCCCCAGGCACTTCATGATCGCGATCGAATCCATCTTCTGCTGCAGATGCGCCTGAATCGCCGTCGCCACGCCGAGCGCTCCAATCACGAGCGCCACCAGGCTCACCAGCGAGAGAAAAATAGTCGATTGCCGCAGCCCCTGCTCGATCAGCGGATGGGCCTCTGTGTAATCCGCAATCAGCGCCCCGCCGCGCCCGCGTCGGGTCGCATCGAAAGCCTTCGTCAGTTCCGCGCGCACGTCGCCGATCTGCAGCTTCGCCGGTACCTTGAACAAGTAGCGCTCGGACGCCCGGCTCCCCGGCACCAGCAACCCGGTGCGCTCCAGTCCTTCGCGCGAAATCATCACGCGCGGGCCCACGTTGATACTGCCCGTCATCCGGTCCGGCTCGTTGGTGACTTCCGCAACGATGCGAAACGGCTTTCCCCCGATCGTGACCGAATCCCCGATCTTCGCGCTCAGCCGCAGCAGCACGCCATCCGAAACCACAACCGTTTCCGGCGTGAGCGCCGTACGAAGGCTCTGCGGCGGGTTCAGCGTGACCGATCCGTAGAACGGATACAGCTTCGGATCCACCGCCTTCACCGAAATCAGCACCGGCACCGCGGTGTCCGGGTTCGCGTTCGGCGGCATTGCCATCGTCACGGTTTCCGTGATCTGCGTCCGCTGCACGCCGCGCGCCAGCAGCGAATCGATGGCCGTCTTCTCTTTCGGCGTCTCCGTCTCAAATGTGCGAACGGTGAGATCGGCCGCCATGAACGTGCGCGCATCGCGCTGCAGCATCGTGTGGAACGCCTGCGAAAAGCCCCGCACTCCGCTCAGCGCCGCCACCCCGGCCGCCACCGCGAGAATCACGAAAACGAAGCGGCCTGTGGATGCCCGCGTCTCCCGCCACGCGATTTTCGCCGCCGTGCGGAACGGACTCGGTTTGCGAATCGCCGTGCTCACGGCCGGCCTACTTCACTCCGCACGCGCTCATCGCTCACGACGACCCCGTCGCGAAGCGTGATCACGCGATCGGCATGTTGGGCCAGAGCGGGATCGTGCGTCACCATCACGAGCGTCGCGCCTTCCTGCCGGTTCAGTTCGAGAAGCATCTCGAGCACCTGCGCGCCGGTCTTGCCATCCAGATTGCCCGTCGGCTCGTCGGCCAGCAGAATCGGCGGCCTGGTGATGAACGCCCGCGCCAGCGCGACGCGCTGCTGTTCGCCGCCTGAAAGCTGCACCGGGTAGTGATCCATCCGGTCCGCCAGGCCCACGCGTTTGAGCAGCCCACGCGCGCGCTGCACCACGTCCGAACCAGCGCCAGCCAGTTCCGCGGGCAGCAGCACGTTCTCTTCGGCTGTCAGCGTGGGGATCAACTGGAACGACTGAAACACGAAACCGATCTTGCGCCCGCGCACCTCGGACATCCGGTCTTCCGAAAGCCCGGTGATGTCCTCGCCATCGAGAATGATGTGGCCGCCCGTCGCGCTGTCGAGACCGGCCAGCAGGCCCAGCAGCGTGCTCTTCCCGCTGCCGGAAGGCCCCATGATTGCCGCGAACTCGCCCTGCGGAATGGTGAGGTTGATGCCCCGCAGGATCTCCACCTTATGGGTCGGGGTTGCAATCGTGCGCGTCAGATCGATGACTTCGATGATCGGCCGGGGAATCTCAGAGCTCCTTTTGGACGTCTGTCATGATTATGGCAGTGAAGACGAAATGTTTTCGTGCGGTTCTGTTAAGCTCAACGCTCTGCACAGGTCTTTTGTTCAACTCTTGTGGAAGCCGGCAGCCGGAGCAGCCCGCCACCCGCACCGTCTCCACCTCCACCGCCGCTCCCCAAAAGGTCTCACCGGCCGACACGCGTCCGGTGGTCGTCGCATTCGGTGACAGCCTGACCGCCGGGTACGGCGTTGAACCAGGCAAGAGCTATCCGGATTTCCTCCAGCACCGCCTGGACGCCGCCGGATACAAGTACCACGTGGTCAACCTGGGGGTAAGCGGCGACACCACGACGGACGGCGTCCAGCGCCTGCCGGACGTCATCGCCGCCAGACCGGTCCTCGTGATCCTCGAGTTCGGCGGGAACGACGGTCTCCGAGGCCTGCCGGTCTCCACCACCCGTGCCAATCTGACCCAGATGATCCAGACGCTCCAGAAGGCAGGGGTCCGCATCCTCCTCGCCGGAATGACGCTCCCGCGGAACTACGGACAGGCCTATATCTATTCTTTTGAACAGGTTTTCGTGAGTCTGGCCCGGCAATTCCACCTGCCCTCGATCCCATTCCTGCTGGAAGGGGTCGGCGGCCACCCGGACCTCACCCAATCGGACGGCATCCACCCCACAACGCAGGGCTGCGAGATCGTTTCCGGCAATGTAATGAAATACTTAGCACCGCTTCTCAAGAAATAGCTTCAGCCTGTTGCCGCGCCCGAACGATTTTTCTATATTAATCCGGACGGTTTTCCTATAGATTAGGGGTAGACATGCCAACCGAGGGACTCCTCGAAATCACCAGACCCGCCCGCCGTAAAGTGGCCAAGGTACTTCTTGCGGATTCCGACCTCGCCTCCCGGCTCACCCTGAAGATCCTGCTCACCAAAGCCGGTTATGCAGTGGAAGGAGCGGCCAGCGCGGCGGAAGCGATGTCCCGACTGGACGCGCACGAATTCCAGCTCGTCCTGGCCGACCTGCGGGCTGAATCGCTGACCGCGGGACCGGCGCTTCTCTCGTTCGCGCGCCAGAAACCCTACCGTCCGGCCACGGCCCTGATCACGACCGACATGACCGGACCCTCCACATGGCGCGACGCCGACCGCGTGGTCAGCGTCACGAATGAGGATGTTTCGAATTTTCTGGCGAATGTGGCGGAACTGATCAGCAATCGCGCCGACCGCCGGATGCGGGCGCGCGTCGCCTGAGCGGAAGCCTTACCGAGAGCAGCAGATCTGCGTCGGCATGATGGATGCCGGAGTGAGCGGAGCCTGCACGCGGAAGAAGTTCTTCTGCGCCAGCGCGCGGTAGACGTCGCCCGCAACGCCCGAAGCCAGCGGCCCGATCGAGGGCCGTCCGCCGGTCAGCAGAACTACGACTACCAGTTTGCGGCCGCCGTTCTCGTTGAACGATCCGAACCAGCCCAGATGCGTACGGCCTTCGCTGCACGTACCGGTCTTGCCGATGATTTCTTCTTCCTGGCTCGCACGCCGCGCAGTTCCGAATGCCACCGCCCCACGCAGACCAGGCTTGATAGTGGGAATCAGATTGGAGATGTCCAGGCGCCGCTTGACCTGCGGCTGGAAGTTCCGACTCTCT
>CAZPZE010000548.1:0-7278 GCA_964590625.1 uncultured Solibacteraceae bacterium | reverse complement strand
TGCGCGTTCTTCTGGTTTCTGACGTCCTGGGCCTGGGTGCGGTACGCGGAGAAGCCGGGCGCGGGACGTTATGCGATCGTTGCGGCGTCGTTCGCGCTCGGGCTGCTCTCGAAGCCGATGATCGTAACGCTTCCTCTCGTGCTCGTGCTGCTCGATTTGTGGCCACTGCGGCGGCCGTGGTCAATGAAACTCGTGATGGAGAAGCTGCCGCTTGTGGGGCTGGCGGCGGCGGACAGCATCATCACGTATCTGGCGCAGCACGCGGCGGGGGCGACGAAGCCGCTCACGATGTATCCACTGGAGCTTCGCATCGAGAATGCGCTCACGACATGGATGATCTACATCGGGAAGATGTTCTGGCCCACCCGCCTGCCGTTCTTCTATCCGTATCCGAAAAGTATTCCGGTGTGGCAGGCGGCGCTGGCTGCGGCAGCAATTGTTGCGATCACGGTCATCACACTGCGCCTCAGGCGCAATGCGCCGTATCTCGCGGTCGGTTGGCTCTGGTATTTCGTAACGCTGATTCCGGTGATTGGACTGGTACAGGTGGGGAATCAGGCGCGCGCGGATCGTTATATGTACGTGCCGATGGTGGGGCTCGCGATCGCGCTGGCGTGGGGCGCGGCGGATCTGGCCGCGCGATGGCCGCGAACCACGCCCTGGCTCGCCGGCGGCCTCGCCCTCGCCTGCGCGGCGCTCATTCCGGTGACGAGGCGGGAAGCCAGCTACTGGGAGAACAATGAATCGCTGTTCGCGCACGCGATTCTGGTGAGCGACGAGAATTTCATCGCGTATCACAATCGTGGCGTGGAACTGCGAGTGGCCAAAGGTACAGAGAAGCAGGCGCTCGCCAACTTCGACGCGGAGCTCCGCCAAACGCCCAACTCTTCAAGGGGTCATCTGGATCGCGGCGAGACGCTGTGGCAGATGGGCAGGAAAGAGGAGGCCATCGCGGAATACCGCACGGCGATTGGGCTGGACGCTTCGAATGCGGACGCGCATGTCAGCCTTGGAGCCGCGTTCGCCGATAGCGGCGATCTGCCCGGAGCGGTCGCCGAGTACGACAAGGCGCTTGCCCTGGACGCGAACAATGCGCGTGGGCTCTATAATCGCGGCGTTGCCCTGTCTCTGATGGGCCGGATAGATGAAGCGATCGGGAGTTACCATCGGGCGCTGGCCATCCAGCCGGGCGATCCGCAGACCGAGAACAACCTGGGGACGGCACTGGCGCGGCAGGGGAAGTGGGCAGATGCAGCGGCCGCCTTTTCCATCGCAGTTCAGAATCGGCCGGACTATGCGGAGGCGCAGCGAAATCTCGGTGAAGCGCAGATGAAAATGGGGCGCCTTCACGACGCGGTGAATACGCTGCGCAGGGCGGCGCAACTGAATCCCAACGACGCCACGACTCACAATATGCTGGGCTATGCCATGGTGAACGCCGAATTCCTGACGAACCGGTATGGAGAGCATTCGCCGAGCGTCATGCAGGGCGCCATCGCGGAACTGCGCGAGGCCGTCCAGCTCGACCCCGGGCTCGCCAGCGCGCAGGAGAATCTAGCGCGGCTGCTGGCGCAGGATCCGGCTTCGATTCCGGAAGCCATCGGACACATCCAGGCCGCAGTCCGCATTGAGCCCACTCCCGCGCGCCAGCAGTTCCTGCGAGCGCTCGAATCTTCCTCCCGGACCCGCCGATGACGGAACACCGCCGCGATTGGTGGGTTTGCCTGGCTCTGCTGCTCGTCACGCTGGGCCTGTATTCGAGCGTCCGGCACTTCGAGTTTGTCGATTTTGACGATCCCGATTACGCGACGGCGAAGCAGGTGCGTGACGGCATCACGCCGGATGCCGTTAAATGGGCGCTCACATCGGGAGATGCCGCCAACTGGATGCCGCTGACGCGGCTGACGCATCTGGCGGACTATCAGCTATACGGCCCGCAAAGCGGCCCGCCGCATGTGGAGAACGCCGTCATCCATGCGCTGGCTTGTGTGCTGCTTTTTCTGTTTCTGCGCCGCGCGACCGGTGCGTACTGGAAGAGCGCGATTGTGGCGGCGGTGTTCGCCGGGCATCCGCTGCATGTGGAATCAGTCGCGTGGGTGGCAGAACGGAAGGACGTGTTGTGCGCCTTCTTCTGGTTCCTGACGCTGTGGCTCTGGGTTCGGTATGCGCAGCGGCCGGGTGGCGCGCGCTACGCGCTGGCGCTGGCGGCGTTCTGCCTGGGGCTGCTTTCGAAACCGATGATCGTGACGTTGCCGGTTGTGCTGCTGCTTCTGGATTGGTGGCCACTGCGGCGCGAATATTCGCGGAAGCTGCTGGTCGAAAAGCTTCCGTTCTTCGTGCTGACTGCGGCGGATTCGGTGGTGACGTTCCTGGTGCAGCATCGCGCCGGCGCGGTGGGGCGGCTCGAAACCTATCCGCTCGGCCTGCGGCTTTCGAACGTGCTGGTTTCCTGGCTTGTTTATCTGGGGAAGACGATTCTTCCGCTGCGTCTGGAATTCTGGTATCCGTATCCGCAAAGCATTCCGTGGTGGTACGCGCTCGTTTGCGGCGCGGCGATTCTCGTGGCCTGCGTTGGGGTGCTGCGGCCAGTAGCGAGAGCCCGAGTGTGGCGTACCCCCTGGCTCGCATGGAAGGCCCCCTGGCTGGCGATCGGGTGGCTGTGGTTTTTTGTGACGCTCGTGCCCGTCATTGGGCTGGTGCAGGTGGGGATGCAGGCGCGCGCAGACCGCTACATGTACGTGCCGATGGCCGGCGTCCTGATCGGTCTGGTCTGGACTGGCGAGCGGCTGCTGGCGGGCAACCGCAGGCTTGCAGTCGCGGCGGGAATCGCCGTGTGCGTTCTGCCGCTGCCGCTCACCTGGGCGCAGATCCAGACGTGGCGCGACAGCCGCACTTTATTCACGCACGCCATCGAGGTGGATCACGGAAATTACGTTGCTTACAACAACCTCGGCACGCTGGAGGACAAAATCCCGGGGCATCAGGACGCCGCATGGACCGCGTTCGATGCAGCGCGCGGAATCCGGCCGGATTTCGCACCCGCCTGGTACAACGTTGGGCGGATCGAGCTGGCGCGGGGGGATTTCGGCCAGGCGAACGCCGATTTCGAGCAGGCTCTGCGATTGAAACCGGACTACAGCGATGCCCGCAACAATCTGGGAGTGCTGCTGGGCCGGCAGGGACGGTGGAATGACGCTATCCCGCAGTTCGAGCAGGCGGTTCAGCTCGATCCGGACCTGGCCGATGCGCGGCGGAATCTGGGGGAAGCGCTGCTCAAGACGCGCAGAATCGACGAAGCCATCGTGGCGCTCGAAATCGCGGCTTCCCTCGCGCCCGATGACGCGGAAACCCACAATCTTCTGGGCTTCGCGCTGGCGCTAAATCCGGCGCGGCGAGGGCAGGCGATCGAAGAGCTGCAGAAGGCAGTCAGTCTCAATCCTGGTCTCGAAAGCGCCCACGCCAATCTGGGAAGGCTGCTGGCGCTCGATCCAGTGCGGCGGGCAGAGGCGACGGAGGAGTTGCAGGCGGCGCTTCGGCTGAATCCCGCCGACAGCGGAATTCGAACTCTCCTCGATCAGTTGGAAAGCACGGCAAAATGAAAAAAGAGAGGGCCGAATCGCTTCGGCCCTCTCTCCATTTGAACTTTGTTGAAGTGCTTACGACTTGCGGAACCGGCGGCGGCTCAGCAGGCCCACCGCAACCAGACCACCGCCGAACAGCGCCATGGTGGCGGGTTCCGGGGTGCTGGGAGGAGGACCAGCTTCCGTATAGTTGTAAATCACGGAAACATTGACGCTGGCGGAACCAGTCGCAAAAGCGCTGCCGAACGAACTGCCGCCGAATGAACCGGTAGTCTGCGCGTTGGCGGTCAGAGCGAGCGTGCCAGTGCCCAGCCAGTTCGTATAAGCCAGAGGATTCGACGGGCTTCCCGCGCCAGCACTGGAGGCGAGGCATCCCGGACCTTCCGAGTTCAGGAGGCAGACAAGGTAATAGGGATCGTTAACCGTGTTCGTATCGATGGCCCAGATTGCCGTCGAGTTCACTGTACCGGACGTTGAGACGGACATGATGCTTCCGTTGCTCTGATTGAGATAGGTGGAGCTGATCGAATTGGTTGGCGCAACGAGAAGATTGCTCCAGGGATCACTGAGACTGAGCGAAGTTGACGCCGAAATCGTATAGGAGTCGCCAGCCGAATTGCCGGTGATGTCGGTCGCGCCAGCGCTCGCAACGCTGTCCATCGTCGATAGAATCGTGATGTTTTCCAGCGTGCCGAGACTCGTATCAAACTGATTAATGGTTGACGAGCCAGTCCAGGTCGTCGTGATGCTGCCACTGGGCAGCGAGAAAGATTGCACAATAGATGCCGCGTTGGAGAGGCCCGCCGTTGCCAGCGCCAAACCTGCGGTAAAGAACAGCCCCCGGAATCTCATCATAATCCTACCTGCTTCCTCCACTCAGATCTCGCAGCACCTTTGTTTGTTCCTCCACAGGTACGCTGACCTTTCATGGACAACAGTATCATGCGACTCTTCGGGGGGTCAATGGATTTTGGCTGATTGGTACGCCGGTTCCGGAGCCTAACAGTACTGGTACTTTTCCGGCAACTTCCCGGAATACAATACTTTACGGGTTCGTTCGGGCGGGCGAACCGCATGGTACCGAGGTGATATTGCGGAAGTAAATGCTATCGGTCGTTGGCCTCCTCAAACGTCGAATTCGGCCTCTCAACTCACGTATTTAATAGCACCTTATCGCGAATTCAAAGTGCTGTCCCATCATCTGTCCGGAGGGTTCCCCGGAGCTGAAGGCGGGCAGCATCCGGCTCGAGCTGGCGGGCGGCCTGGAGGTGAGCTTCGCCCTCCTGCTCGGAGAGCGGATTCCGGGAAAGCGCCTGAGAGAGGCCGAGGTGGGCCGCGACGTCGCCCGGAGCCATCCGGAGCGCCGCCTGAAAGTGGTCAATGGCGTCCGAAAGACGGTCCGGCGCCTGCAGCAGCGCAAAGCCAAGGTTGGTGTGGGCCAGCGGGTAGGCCGGGTTGACGGCAATGGCCTTTTCGAGCTCCGCGATCGCCCGGGCATGATCGCCCTGCCGCCAGAGTGCGGCGCCGAGGTCATTGTGGGCCTGCGACGAATCGGGCTGATAGCGGAGCGCGGTGCGGAATTGCGCGATCGCGTCATCCGTCCGGTTCGTTTCGAGCAGCAGAGCGCCGAGATCGCGTCGGGCCTGGGTGTAGTCGGGCGCAAAGCGGAGCGCGGCCTCAAACTGCGTCATGGCTTCGGCGCGATCACCGGATTTGTCCAGAGCGCGGCCAAGGCTGTCGCGAGCTTCCACGAATTGCGGACGTATCCGGATCGCGGTCCGGTAGAAATCCATTTCGACCGGAAGCGAGCCGGATGAGCCGGACATCGCCTGGCCCATGTAGTCCCAGGCGAGATAGTTTTGCGGATCTTCCACGATCGCGTGCCTGAGGAGGACCTCCGAGTTCTCCCAATATTGCTGCTGGTTCCAGGCAAGCGCCGCAAGCACGGCGCAGACAACGGCGGCCGCGGGTGCGAGAATGCCCGCCCGAACGGCAGGCGAATGGAATCGGCGGGCAAGGTCAGCTACGCTCCACGCAACCACGATCAGAATCCCGGTCATCGGGACATACATATAACGATCCGCGTGGGATTGCTGGCCGGCCTGAACAAGGCCGATCACCGGAATGAGCGTAATCAGAAACCAAAGCCATCCGGCGAGAAGATACGGCAGCCGGCAGCGGAAGACCCAGGCCAGCACGGTGATGGCGACCAGCCCAAACACCGCGAGCGGAGCCTCCCAGCCGGCGCGGGAGGGCCAGGAGTAGGGCGTCCACAGCGCGCGCGGCACGAAGGTGTCGGCCAGATATACGAACACCGTGATGACGGCATTGCTGAGCCGTTCCGCGGTAGAAACGGCATTCAGAGACTGAATCGTTCCCGCTGCGCGCTGCGCCAGGACGGTAAGCCAGGAGTCAACGAGAGACAGGCCAAAAAACGGCAATGCGTCCAGAACCCGCTCGAGCGAGAACCCTCGTTTCAGCGGCCAGAAGTCGAGCACGAACAGCAGAACGGGTAGCGTGACGATCATCGGTTTCGACATCAGTCCGGCGGCGAACAGCGCAAGCGCGGCCAGATACGCGCCGCGCGATGCCTCGCGGACGTAGCGCACCCAGGCCCACAGGGCCGCGAACCAGAAGAAGGCGCAGAGTACGTCTTTCCGTTCGGAAACCCAGGCGACCGATTCGACGTGAAGCGGATGGAGCGCGAAGACAGCGGCCACGAAGGCCGGGGCCCAGCGGGACTCTGTTGCGCGGCGGAGAAAAAGATACAACATCACCGAACCGAGCGCGTGGATCGCGATATTCATCGCGTGATGCCAATGTCCATTGAGCCCGAACAGCGCGTAATCGAGCATGTGCGACAGGCGCGTGAGCGGGAACCAGTTATCCGGCTGGAAGGAGGTGATGGCCCACCAGAGGCCGTGCAGCGTGAGTCCGCCGCGCACGTACATGTTGGCGGTGACGTAATAGGGGTCGTCGAAGCCGATGAAGCCGAAGTGCGTCACCGGAATGTAAGTCAGGATGGCAGCGAGGAAGAGCGCGGCGCAAATTCCGGCATCCGCGAGGGGCCGCGAATGCGTGTGCTCAGCCGGACTCACTGGTGACCATTGTACTGGCGGTTGAGCTCAGCAATCTTTGCGGCGCGGGCCGCGTCCGGAGCGAGCTGCTGCGCCGCGCGGAGGTGATCAAGACCCTCAGACGCCGTCGCCGGGTTCTCGGCCAGAAGGCCCCCGAGCTTATCGTGCGCAGTTGCATTTTGCGGCTGGAGATCCAGCGTCTGGCGGAACTCTTCGATCGCGTTGGCCCGGCGTTCGGGAAAGTAGGTGAGGGCAATCGCAAGATCCAGGTGGGTGAGAGCGTTCAAGGGGTCGAGGCGCACGGCGGTTTCGAGATATCCGGCGGCTTCGCGGATGGCCGGTTTCGCATCCTTCTGCGGAACTTCGTTGAGCGCCAGCGTTTCCATTCCAACGGCAAGATTGATCAGGGCGGCGACGTAGCGGGGGTTCGCGCGGACGGCATCGCGAAAATGCGGAACGGCTTCGCGCATGCGGCCCAGCTTCACGAGCGCATTCCCCATATCGAAACTGGCCACGGCGAAATTCGGACGTTCGCGCAGGGTTCTCTCGAATTCGCTCAGGCCCTCTTCGCACTGATCGGCGTCGCAGAGAGTGCGGGCGAGTTTTTCGCGTGCTTCCAC
>CAZPZE010000547.1:0-2682 GCA_964590625.1 uncultured Solibacteraceae bacterium | reverse complement strand
TGGCAACGTTCCTGCCTTTGACTTCGCCGCATGGTAGTTACCCCTCTACCTGTTGCGGCAGCAGCGGCGCCAGCGCCAGTCGCGGGGCCGGCGGCTGCTGCTGCCGCGCCACCCGTGGTCACGGGGATGCTGCAGCCGCTTCTGATGGAGATGGGCGCTCCGCGTCCGGTGGCGCAGGCAACTCCGGCGGCAGGGCAGCCAGCTCCGGCACAGCCGGCGGCGACCGCGTCCGCGACACCCGCGCCCGCGACATCCGCTCCCGCGACACTCACGCCCGCGACACTCACGCCTCCGGCACCCGCTTCGGCCGTGAAGAGTGCGCCGGTGCGGACTCCGGTGCGCGAGCGCCGTGAGCCTGCGCAGAAGGTGGAAGATACGCCTCCTGCTCCGCAGCCGATGAACTTTATGTCGATTGTTCCGATTAGTGTGCCGCTGCCGCCACCACCGCCACCTCCGCCGGCGTCCGCACCGTCGGATCCGCCAGATCGATCGAATACGGCTGTGCCGGGAGCGGGGAGTGATTCTACTGCACCGGTTGCGGCGGAGCACATGCCCTCGCCTTCGCCAACTCCTGAACCGGCGATTGTGGTTGTGGTTCGAAATGCGGAGGTCGTGACAGCGCCGGAAATCAAGCCAGTGATTGCAGAGGAGAAGGAGCCCGCGCCGCTGTACCACGAAGAGATTGCGGCGACGCCGGAACCGGCGCTGGTGGCGGTTGCGCGGCCGGCGGAGAAGATCGAAGCGCCGAAGCCGGTCACGATGCCGGAACCGGTACAGGTGGAGAAGCCGCCGGTGCGGGCGGTCGCGCTCGAATTTCGTCCGGATGGCACGCACGATGTGCGGGTGCGGCTGGAAGAGCATGGCGGCGAAGTGCATGTGTCGGTGCATTCGGGCGATCCGGTGGTGACGCAGAATCTCCGCGACGGCGTCACCAGTCTTGCCGCAACGCTGGCGCAGGCCGGCTATGACGCGAGGACGTGGACACCGGATCGCGGTCAGGGACAACAGCAACAGCCGCGCGAGGAACGCGCGGCGAAACGAGATCAACGCGCCGCAGATACGAACTTCGAAGGCGCTCTGGAGGAGATTTCAGAATGAGCAGCGTCAATCCGGTTACATCGACAGACACAGGGGCGAGTACCCAACAGCAGCGAACGGATCCGCTGGCGAACGAATCCACCTTTCTGACTCTGCTGGTTTCGCAGATGCAGAATCAGGATCCGCTCGATCCGGTGGACAGCAATCAGTTCGTCACGCAGCTGACGCAGTACAGCCAGCTCGAGCAGCTGATCGGCATTCACAGCGACACGACGAGCTTGAATCAGGCGACTCAATCCATCCAACCCACAGGAGCACAGTAAACATGTCTACTACCTTTTCGAACGCACTGGCGGGACTGAACGCGAATGCGGTCGCCATCGATACGGTGAGCGGCAATCTGGCGAATCTGAATACGTCGGGCTTCAAGGCGAGCGAAGTCTCATTCAAGGATCTGCTGAGCGGTGAAGTCAGTGGATCGGCGAGCTCGAGCGTGGCGGGGTCGGTTGTGGCGCGGGCGACGACGGAGTTCACGCAGGGATCGATTCAGACGACAGGGCAGCCGTACGATGCGGCGATCCAGGGATCGGGCTTCTTCGTGCTGCAGGCGCCGACGGGGCAGAACACTTACACGCGCGCGGGGAATTTTATCGTCGATTCGAGCGGCCATCTGCTGAGCTCGGGCGGCGAGGCGGTGCAGGGGTGGAATGCAGCCGGCGGCGTTCTCGATACGACCGGCGCGCCGACCGGCATTGCGCTGCCGGTGAGCGGGTCGCAGCAGCCGGTGCCGACGAGCAATTTTTCGATCAGCGCGAATCTCAACGGCAACGCGGCGCTGGGCTCCCCGGATGCGACTTTCAGCTCGCCGATCCTGGTTTACGACGCGCAGGGGACCGGGCACAAGCTGACGATCAATTTTACGCAGACGGCGGCGAGCACGTGGACGTACAACATCACGATTCCGTCGAGTGAGATTACGGGTGGGACAGGCACGGACACGTCGGTTGCGACAGGGACGCTGAAGTTCGACGGCACGGGACAACTGGCGACGCCGGCGGCGGCCGATCCGCCGATTCAGGTGCAGATCAATGGATTCGCGGATGGGGCGGCGAACCTGACGATGAACTGGAATCTCTATGGCGCGTCGGGCGAGGGGGCGCTGACGCAGTATGCGGAGCCCTCGGCGAATCTCGCGAGTTCGCAGGATGGGACGGCGCCGGGGCAGTTGACGGGGACGAGCATCGGGGCGGACGGGAAGATCAGCGCGACGTATTCGAATGGGGCGTCGGTGGTGGTGGCGCAGCTGGCGATGGCGTCGGTGCTGAATCCGGATTCGATGCAGAATCTCGGGAACAACACGTTTGGGGTGACGGCGGCGACGGCGACGCCGATTATCGGGACGTCGGGGTCGGGTTCGCTGGGGCAGATTACCGGGGAGGCGCTGGAGGCTTCGACGGTGGATATTGCGGCGGAGTTTACGAATTTGCTGACGTATGAGCGCGGGTATCAGGCGAATTCGAAGGTGATTACGACTGAGGATACGATCACGCAGACTACGGTGGGGTTGATTCAGGGTTGATTGCGGGAGTTGTGGACGGTTGCGCCGGGCGGAAGCCCGGCGGCAGGGCCGAAGCCCCGCCCCAC
>CAZPZE010000546.1:0-2285 GCA_964590625.1 uncultured Solibacteraceae bacterium | reverse complement strand
ACGACGTGCTGCTCGCGTTCGCCGTCACGGGCGCGAATGCGCGGCGCGTCCTCGAAATCGCGCAGCAGTCTCCGAGTGTCCGCATTTCCGTGCTGATCGAATCCGCTGAACAAGCCGCCGCGTGGGCCGGAACCCCGATCGGCGTCTTCATCGACGTCAACCCCGGCATGAACCGCACGGGTATTGGGCAGGATCGCGTGCGCGATATCTCCGCGCTCGCCGAAAGCCTCGGCCCGGCGTTCCGCGGCGTGCATTACTACGATGGCCACGTTTCGGCGGCGGACCCCGCCTCGGCCCACGCCGGCTACAACCAGTTGCTCGAGATCGTGAAGGTTCTGACCGAAGCTGGCCGCGCGCCGGAGGAAGTAATCACGTCGGGAACGCCCGCCTCTCCCGCGGCATTAAGCCACCCCGGCCTGCGCGCCGGTCCGTTTCGTCATCGAATCTCACCCGGCACCGTTGTCTACAACGACATGTCGAGCCTGAAGCAGCTTCCCGGCCGCGGGTACGAGGCGGCGGTGGTGGTGCTCGCGACCGTGATCAGCCACCCGAGCCCGAATCTCTTCACCTGCGACGCCGGCCACAAGGCCGTCTCCGCTGACGCGGGCGTGCCCACCTGTGAGGTTGTCGGCCACCCGGATTTCGCCCCGCAGAAGCCGAGCGAAGAACACCTGCCGATCGCAGTACCTGCGGGAACGCCGCTCCCGCCCATCGGCAGCCAACTCTACCTGATCCCGCGCCACGTCTGCCCCACGGTCAATAACTTCGACGAAGCGTTGATGGTGGCTGACGGCAAAGTGCAGCGCAAGGAACGTGTCACCGCGCGCGGACACGAATCCGGCTGGCGCTAAGGCTTTGGAAGCAGTCCGGCGAGCCACTTCGGAATGGGACGCGCCACTTTTTCGATCTTTCCGTTGCGCGCCAGCGCAACAAGCCGATATGGCTTGCGGAGGTCGCCATTATCGAACACCCGAACGTTCGGGAGTTCTCTGAGGGCTGACTTCAGGTTGGCGAGAATGCGTGGAAACCGCTCCACAAGCTTCTCTCCCGGCACATCATGCCCGCCCTGCGATACGCGAATCGCCACGCGCTCTTCGGAGATGGCCGCACTCCCAATTCCGATAAAGCAGAGAACGGCGTTGTAACCGGATTCGGCGGCTTGCCGGAGAAAACGGAGCTTATCGCCCGCCGGATCAGAAAATACAGTCTCGAAAACAAAGCTTTCGCGTTGAGCCAGCAGGTGATCACGTATGCCGGCAGCAACCCGAGCCGCATCGTAGGCGTCCAGCCCCAACTCCCGTGCGATCAGATCCGCATTGACAAATCGCAGACCGGCGGCTTGCAGATGCGAGTAGTAGAACGTCGTCTTTCCCGCACCATTCGGGCCCGCTACGGCGACAACAACAGGTCTCCGATCCAGGTCACCTTCGGGTGCGTTCATCGTCGTCGGGAGCGCTGCCCTGTCGGAATGAATTGCCGCTTGACGAAACGCCCCCGCGTCTGCTTCCCATCCGCGTCGATGCGGATCAGCACTCCCACGTGATCGGGATCCGTCTCGTAGTGAGGCCAGGGACCTTCCCGCAAATAGGCCCGCACGCGCTCGCGGCCTTCAGGAGTGTCTACCGAATCCAGGCATTCCGAGAGCGGGCGTGCCGCCGCCCTGCGGCACAAGCTCAGAACCTCAGGCGCACCGAGCAACAATTCAACGGAGCGTCCGAGCTTCGCCCAAAATTCAACCTGTCCGGCGATCGATCGTTCGACCGCCTCACCGGCCAAACGTGCATCGAGCACGAGGGCGTCGGACAGCTTGACTGGCTGGCTCACTCTTTCACGGTAGCATAATGCTACCTACCGGTGGTCGTGCCGCCACTCCCAGTATTCCTGCTGCTCATGGCGCGAGAGACGCCGGTAATCCCGGTGCGGCCGGTGCATTTCAACCTCCCAGCGGCTGTAAGGCCCCACTTCGGCGGGCCCCCACCGGTGGTAGTCGTAATAGCGGGTGTCATAATAGCGGCCGCGAACCGCACATCCTGAAGCAGAAAGCAGAGTTACGGCGGCGAACGCCGCAATGCTGAGAAAACGTGCTGGTTTTCGCATACACCGGGATTTGGGCAATCGCGATGCCAAAATTCCGGCATATGGAACTACGCCAGAATTGAGCTGATCTTCTTCGATGCCGTCGGGAACTTGCCGATCCCCGCGCCGACCACTTCATCGGCCACAGTCACGTAAACATCGCCCACCGTGCCCGTGATCTTCGTATGCGTCCCGCGCGCGAGCTTCGG
>CAZPZE010000545.1:0-2410 GCA_964590625.1 uncultured Solibacteraceae bacterium | reverse complement strand
GGGGCCTGCGAGGGCGAGGTCGGCTTTGTAGTCGTAATTGAGATCGATGCCGAGCACGGAATGCGGACCGGCTGGGCCGCCGGGGTAGGGAAGCTTCGCGCCGCCGGAAATCTGGAGCGCGGAATCATTGGCCCAGACGAGCGTGAACTTGCCGGAATCATCGAACGCGATTGCGCCAGCCCACGTGACATTGGGAAGCGCGGGCGGCGGCGTGCCGGCATCGAACTTCAGCGCAGTATCGGGTGCGGAAGGATCAGAGCTGGGAGACGGAAGCCGGAGGAGTTTTGTGAATGGGTCAGCGACGAGATCGGCGGGCGTCTTGATTTCGTCGAGGTCCTGACGATAGGCTGCGACGCGCACGAGCACGTTGCGCAGGAAGACCACGCGGACGGCGGCGGCGTGGGCATTGCCGCTCGCGACGACCTGCTGGATGGCGGCCACCTGCTGCTTCGCGTCATCGGGCCAGGAGGCGGATTCAGCGGAGAGCTTAGAGACGGCGTTCTGGAGCGCTGCGTTGTCGCCGGTCTTAGCGGCGAGGCGTGCGACCTGAATCTGAGCCGCGATGCTGCCGGGGCGTTTCGCGAGAACCTGAGAGAAGAGGTTTTCCGCATCCTTATCGCTCGTGGCGCTGCCCTGACGTTCCGTTTCTTCGGCGAGCGAGTAGAGAGCTTTGACGTTGCCGGCGTCGGCGTCAACAGCCTTCTTGTAGTGAGCGATGGCTTCCGGGCTCTTGCCGCGCTTGCTCTCGATATCGCCGAGGAGTTCTTCGATGCGGCTGTTATCGGGGAGAAGCTGGCGCGCCTGATCTGCGTTTTTGAAAGCCGTATCGTAATCCTGCTGGCGCAGCGAGAGGACCGCGAGATTGGCAAAACTGGCGGGCTCACCGGGGGCGATCTGGGTAGCCTGCGTCAGGTTCTGTTTGGCGGGATCATCGGCGCCGGTTTGCAGCCCCGCTAGCCCGACGTAGAATGCGCGAACGAAGCTGGAGTACTCGGGAGTGGTGGCTTCGGGCAGACCTTTGTGGCTGCTGCACGCGGCGGTGAAAACGAGCAGAAGCGCGGCTGCGGTGCGCCGCACGTGGAGATTTTTAACTTCTCTGGAATCAGTGAACTGGCGACGGCGTGATGGGCAAACGCATGGCGGGAATGGACCTGCAGCTCCGGCCATCTCAACTAATTTTGGCAATGGGGTTCTTCTTCCGTAAATAGTGTTTTTCTATTATGCCCCGCAGGCCGTTTCGCACACCTAAGCTCTTGGTTCTCAAAGTAATGTGCAATGAACGTGGCATGTGTTTCATCTTTGCGAGACGGGTTTGGCGGAGATGGAATACTATTGAGTTTTAACGTCCCAACCTGAGCGAGGAAAAATGCACGAATACGTGGAGCGCGTGGTCGATCTGACCGAACCGGATGCGAATCAAATCTACAATCTCTCGGTGGATGAGGCGAAAGATCTGATCTTCCGGCAGCCGGAGGCGGCGCAGCAGATTCAGGGCTCATTTGCGCTGGTGGCGCGCCAGGGGAAGACGGTGAAGATGGCGCGGTCGCTCGACCGGCCGATGCGATACTTCCTGGCGAAGCGCGCGGAGGGTCCGGCGCTGGTGGTTGCGCACCGCATCGACACGATCAAGGAATGGCTGGATGCGGAGGGCCTCGGCGAGCAGTTTCATCCGAGCTATACGCGGATGGTGCCGGCGCATCATGTGACGCATCTGGAACTGATCGGATGCCCGGATCCGGATCCGGTTTACACGCGATTTTTTAATCCAAAACTGGGGACGCTGCCGCAGGATCTGGATGCGATTGGCGAGGCGTACATCGGGGCGCTGGCGAAAGAGATTTCGCAATGGGTTTCGAATCTGCCGGAGGAGGAGCCGATCGGGGTTTGTTTTTCGGGCGGGATCGACAGCGGCAGCGTTTTCGTGGTGACGTATCACGTGCTGCTGAGGCTGGGAATCAGTCCTTCGCGGCTGAAGGCCTTCACGCTGGATCTCGGGAATGGGCCGGATGTGAAACAGGCGCGGGAATTTCTGGACCGGCTGAATCTGGGAATGTTTCTGGAGCCGATTGAGGCGGATGCTTCCGCGCTCAACGCCGAAGAGACAATTCGGATCGTGGAGGATTACAAGCCGCTCGATATCGAATCGGGCACCATGGCGCTGGCGCTGTGCCGGGGGATTCGGGCGCGGTATCCGGAGTGGAAGTATCTGATCGACGGCGATGGCGGCGATGAGAACTTGAAGGACTATCCGATCGAGGAAAATCCGGAGCTGACGATTCGGAGCGTGATCCACAACCAGATGCTGTATCAGGAAGGCTGGGGCGTAGGTAAAATCAAGCACTCGCTGACGTACTCGGGCGGGTTGAGCCGGTCTTACACGCGCACGTATGCGACGGCGCATCACGTTGGG
>CAZPZE010000544.1:0-1657 GCA_964590625.1 uncultured Solibacteraceae bacterium | reverse complement strand
CGCGATCACGGTTCTGGGCTGCAGGAAGTGGGTCCCGCTGAACGTGGAAAGAAAGTTGTAGAGCGCGGTCACGCCGGTAATGTTGACAATTTGCAGCGACGCCGTAATACGGCGCGGTCCTTCGCGATGGAGCAGATTGTCCGTGCCGATTCCGAGATCGAACACGTTGCGCGGTCTGACGCGCGCCGGATTGTGATCGTCATTCTCCTGGCTGGCGAAGCCTCCATAACCTCCCTGAGGCAGCACGAGCAGCTTTGAGGTAACGTGTCCCACCGAACCATCGGAATTGCGGCAGTCGGTGAGCGGCGCGGTGAACGTAGCGAAGACGCCGTTGCACGCGAGTCCGATGGTCACCTGCTGGTTCGGATCGAGCGTGAGGGCGGCGCCGGCATCGGGCACGCCACTGACCACCATGCCGCTGTCAAAGCGATGGGTGAAGGAGATCCACTCGGCGTTCTTCGGGCGCTGGTAGTGCGCGGTGAAGTTCGCCTGAAACGCCTGGTCGTGATCGATGCGGAAGACGCTCCCGTTCAGCGGAGTGCCCTGCGGGATGAGGCCGCCCTCCTCCGGGAAGAAGAAGCGTGCGCGTGTGTGGCCCGCGGTCCAGGACGCCTGAAAGCCGTGGATCGTAGTCGTGCTCACGCGGGCGGTGACTCCATCCAGCTTCGAATTGTGCCACGCAATCGGGAAGGTGATGGTGGTGTTCAGCAGAGTGCTGAAATCGTACGCGTTGTGGGTGAACTTCCAGAAGTAGTCGCCATCCACGAGAATCCATTTGCCGATGCCCTGCTGGAAACCGGTGTTGAACTGATTGCGGAATCCGGGCTGGATGGGAACGGAAGTGGAGCCGAAGACGTTCTGGGCGAGTCCGCCGGAGCCGGTTGCGCTCGAGAGCAACAGGTTCTCATTGAACGGCGTTTCCAGCGTGCGCGCGTAGGACGCGCGCAGGACGGTGGACGTGCGCTTCACGTTATAAGCGAGGCCGAGGCGCGGCTCGGCGCCGGTATTGTGAGTCAGGCCGTCATACCGGTCAAAGCGGAATCCGGCATTCACTGTCAGGTTGCCCAGGGTCATGCGGTCCTCCACATAGAAGGCATACTGATTGATGTTCGCGGCGCCGTGAAATTGAAACAGCGCGCCGCCGCGGGTGAGATCGAAAGGCAGGAGCGCGACGGAAAACGGCGTGGAAGCCAGCGGGTTTTCCGCCGTGTCCGGCAGATAACCGGCGGCGGCGCACTGCGAGGGTGCCGTGAGCGAAGGGTCGCCCACGGCATTGCCGGCGCTGTCCACACACGGCGAGTTGAACGTTGCGTCCGTGAGGCCGAAGCCGAAGTTTTCGAGCAGCCGCGTCTGCTTGAGGTCAATTCCGGCTTTCAAGTTGTGGCGGCCAGACGTCACCGAGAGGTCGGATTTCAGCCCCCAGTTGAGCAGTTGCCGGTTTTGACTCTGGGTGGCGGGAGTGTCGGCCAGGGGATCGCGGCTGCCGTAATAATTGAACTGGTCCTTGCGAATATACGGGTTCACGGTGAGCAGCGCTGTCGAACCGATCGTGCGCTGGTAGCCGGGCGCGACACTCCAGCTCAGAACGCGCTGGCGCTGATCCTGCCCCAGCTGATCGAGCGAGTTCGGAATCTGGATCCAGTTGCGCGCGGCGAAG
>CAZPZE010000543.1:0-2047 GCA_964590625.1 uncultured Solibacteraceae bacterium | reverse complement strand
GCGCCGTAGAGCGCGCGCGCACCCAGCAGCAAACCGCCGAAGCGCAGGTGAACGCCGCGCGCCAGCAGTATGAAGCTGCGGCCAACAGCGCGCGCCAGAGTTCGGAAGCCGTGTCTACGTCCGTTGCTTCGCTCGACGCCGTGAAAGCCCAGGTCGCACAGGCCGAAAAGGCGCTGGCCGATACGAAGATCCGCGCGCCGTTCGATGGCTTCATCACCGCGCGCCCGGTGGCCGCCGGCGAGTATGTCGCGCTGCAGGACAAGATCGCAACCATCGTCCGCATCGGAATGGTGAAGCTCGATCTGCAGACGCCGGAACAGCGCGCCTCGCTCGCGCATGTGGGCGATAAGGTCGTCGCGCGCGTGGCCGCGTTTCCCAATCGCCAATTCACCGGGAAGGTGATTGCGGTGAACGCGTCGGTGGACCCGAACTCGCGCGCCTTCATTCTGGAAGCGGCGTTTGAGAATCCCGATGGCGCGCTTAAGCCCGGTATGTTCGCCACCGCGAAAGTGCAGCTTCCCGGCACAGAAAAGGCCGTCTTCGTACCGAAAGAAGCGGTGCAGCGCGATAAGACCACGGATTCGAATCAGGTATTCACCATCAGTGACGGCAAGGCGCATCTGCGCGTCGTCGCCATTCAGCAAACCGAGGGCGATCAGGTCCGGCTCGCGTCCGGCGTTACGGGCGGCGAAACCGTGGCGACCAGTAAGCTCAGCGAGTTGTTCGATGGCGCGCCCGTCACCACTGGAGGAGCGAAGTAAGCATGCACGCACTCGCCAAACTCTGTGTTCGCAGGCCCGTATTTGCCACCATGCTGATTCTCTCGCTGGTGGTCACGGGCATTTTCTCGTACTTCAATCTCGGGGTGGATCTGTTCCCCACCATCGATATTCCGTCGGTCGAAATCATCACCTCGGACCCCGGCGCGTCGCCCGAAGCGGTCGAAACCGAAATCACGAAGAAAGTCGAAGACGCGGTCAACACCATCAGCCAGATCGATGAGCTGCGGTCAACTTCGTCCGAAGGCCAGTCCCTCGTCCTGATTCAGTTCGATCTTTCGAAGAACGGCGATACGGCGGCCGAAGAAGTCCAGAATCACCTCAGCCTCATCAGTAACGACCTGCCGCGCACCGCGCGCACGCCCGTCGTCATCAAATTCGATCCGGATGCCACGCCGATCCTGCAGATTGCCGTCTCCGCGCCGCGGCCGCTGCGCGATCTCACCATGATCGCGGACAAGCTGATCAAGCAGAAGCTCGAAAACGCGAAGGGCGTCGGGCAGGTGAAGATCGTGGGCGGCGCGCGGCGCGAGATCCATATCCTCACTGATCCCGATAAGCTGCGCGCTTACAACCTGACCATCTCAGACGTATTCAATGCCATGCGTTCGCAGAACCTGGAACTGCCGGGCGGAAACCTCCAGGCCGGTTCGCGCGAACTGACGGTACGTACTTCCGGCCGCATCACGGATCCGGCGCGGTTCAATGATGTCGCCATCGCCAACCGCAACGGCTACACCATCAAGGTGCGCGATATCGGAACGGCGGAAGACAGTTACGAAGAGCCGGTGTCGTCGGCGCGGCTCGATGGAACGGCCGCCGTGACGCTGGTCGTATCGAAGCAGTCGGGCGTGAACTCGGTCGCCACAGCGGATGACGTGAAAGAGCGCCTCGCGGAAATCATTCCCACTCTGCCGCACGATGTACAGACGCAGGTGATATCGGATCAGTCCGTCTTCACGAAATCTTCGATCAAAAACATTCAGCACCACATGATCGTCGGCAGCCTGCTGGCATCGGCCATCATCCTGCTGTTCCTGACCAACTGGCGCACCACGCTCATCGCCTCGCTGGCGATTCCGACGTCGATCATTTCCACGTTCGCGCTCATGTCCGCAATGGGGCTTTCGATGAACTCCATCACGATGCTGGCGCTGACGCTGGTAGTCGGAATCGTGATCGACGACGCCATTATTGTGCTCGAAAATATCTTCCGCTTCATGGAAGAGAAGGGAATGGGGCCGTTCGAAGCCGCGATTGAGGGTACG
>CAZPZE010000542.1:0-5309 GCA_964590625.1 uncultured Solibacteraceae bacterium | reverse complement strand
GCGGCCGATCTGGTGAACTTCAGTGCAGAAAAACAAATAGCCGACTGGCTCTACCAGCTCGGCGAAGAAAGGAGAGCGCGGAAGATTACTGGAGCACTGATCCGAGGTCGGCCCGTTCGGAGCACACGGCATCTGGCGGATATCGTGGAACGGGCCGTACCGAGGACAGGACCCATTCATCCCGCGACTCGTACCTTCATGGCACTGAGGATGGTGGTCAATCAGGAACTGGAAGAGCTGGACGCGCTGCTCGCACGCGCGCCGCTCATGGTTCGCCCCGGCGGACGCATTGTGATCATTTCCTTCCACTCTCTCGAAGACCGCAAAGTGAAAAACAGTTTTCGCGAGCTTGCTCGCTCCGGCAGGGCCGTTTTACTGACGAAAAAACCTGTCGTACCAGGTGAGCGCGAGCTTCGGGAAAACCCGCCGTCACGCAGCGCCAGACTGCGGGCGGTGGAAATGGTATCGGCAACAAATGGAGGGCAGCCGGGCCTGAATTCGGCGGATCAGGGTGAGGAAGAGGAGTAAGCAGGACCATGGGAACACTGGCGGCAATCTGGAAAAAGAGCGATTCAATGGCTGCGGTCAGCAGCGAGTTTCTGGAGCACGATCCGTACGCGCTGCGCGGACTGCCGAACGATAACGTCTTCTTCCATTCGAAGAAGATCGACAATCAGAGGCTCGTGCGTCAGGCCGATCCGCACGCGGCGGATGAATGCTGGTCCGCGGTCGGCGCGGGCGCGCTGCTCCTCATGCTCGGCGTGAGCGTGGTGGTGCCGCACGTCGCCCTCGTACGCGAAGGCTACAAGCTCGAAGCCGCGAAGGCCGAACGCCAGACGCTGCTCGATCAGCGCCGCGCGCTCGAAGTGCGCGAAGCCGCGCTGCTCAGCCCCAGCCGCCTGAACGATATCGCGAAGGAACAGAACCTCACCGCCCCCGTGTCCAGCCAGGTCTTCCATCTCGATGGTCCGGCTTCGCCGCAGCAGGGCAATCTCGCGAGCAATCAGATGCCGGCGGTTCCCGGCCGGTAACAAGGAGAACAAACCCGTGGAGGTCAGGGACCGCTCCGCAGCAGTAAATCACCGCCTTGTCTTACTGGCGGTGATTTTGTTTTTGTGGGCCGTCGCGATCGTCGCCAGACTCTTCGTGCTCCAGGTCGTTGAGCACCAGAAGTATGTCGAGATCGCGCGCCGCCAGCAGGAAGAACAGATCGCCATCCCTGCCCCGCGCGGCACCATTCTGGACCGCAACGGCCAGCCCCTTGCGATCAGCCTCCCTGTCACGGCGCTTTCCGTCAATCCGCGCCAGATCACGGATACCGAAATGGCGTCCGGACTACTGAGCTCTTCGCTTGGCATGGATCAGCCCACGCTCTACGCGAAGCTGTCGAACGCTCAGAAGAACCACAAAGGCTTCCTCTGGATTCGCCACGATCTCGATCCATTCGCGACCGAGCGCGTCCGCAATCTCCACCTCGCCTACGCCACGTTCCACAACGAAAGCGAGCGCCAGTATCCCGGCGGCGAAACCGCCGCGCACGTCCTCGGAGGACTTGGCGTCATCCGGAAAGACGGACCGGAAATTCAGGGCGTCATGGGTATCGAACGCGGCATGAACGCAGTTCTCCGCGGCCAGGACGGCGCAGAAAGCATCCTGATGGACGTTCACCACAAGGGCATCGATTCCCGCGTGGACTCCGTCGAGAAGCCAGGCACGCAGCTCACCCTCACCATCGACGCGCGCATGCAGTATGTCGCCGAGCGCGAGCTCAAAGCCGGCGTTCTCGCCAAACACGCGCGCAGCGGCTCAGCCATCGTGATGAATCCGTACACCGGTGACATCCTCGCGATGGCGAACTACCCGACTTACGATCCCAACACCGGCCCGAAAGAAGGCGACGATCCCATCGCCCGCTGGAACCTCGCCGATCAGATTCCCTTCGAGCCCGGCTCCATGTTCAAGATCGTGACGCTTTCCGCCGCGCTCGAAACCACCCACCTGAGGCCGGATTCCATGATTCCCACCGGCAACGGCATCCTCAAGCTGCCCGGACGGATCGTCCACGAATCGCACGGCGGCTATGGCACCATCAGCATGGCGGACGTTCTCGCGAAGTCCTCCAACATCGGCGCCATCCTGATCGGCCGCCAGGTCGGCCGCGACAATCTCTACGAATACGCGCGGCGCTTCGGCTTCGGACAGAAGACCGGTCTTCCCCTCCCGGCTGAATCGTCCGGAATTCTGCGTCCGGTCAGTAAATGGGGCACCACGTCACTCGAATCGATCTCGATGGGTCAGGAAGTCAGCGTCACATCCGTCCAGATCGCGCGTGCTGCCTGCGTCATCGCGAACGGTGGCCTGCTGGTGAAACCGCGGCTCCTCCTGAAGCGCGGCGATAAAGCTAACCCAGTCGATCCACCTGTCCGCGTTCTGCAGCCCGAGAACGCCATCCTCATGCGCCAGATGATGGAGGGCGTCGTTCTCTATGGCACCGGCAGAGTTCACGCGCGTCTGAACGGCTACACGTCCGCGGGCAAAACCGGCACCGCCCAGATCTACGATGCCCAGACCCACCACTACTCGCACAACTACAACGCTTCTTTCGTCGGATTCGCGCCTGTCACGAATCCGGCCCTTGTCGTGCTGGTAACCGTGCACAACACATCCGGCGAAAACGGGCAGGGCGCCGATGCCGCGGCCCCGGTCTTCACCAACATCATGACCGAGGCGCTGCGCATGCTTGACGTGCCGCATGATATCCCGGAAACGGAGATCGCCACGAAGAGGCCGCAGAAGAACGAAAAGGTTTACGATGATGTTTCGATCGCCGATCTCGGCGGCGAAAGCGTCATGGAAGAAGACCCCAGCGTGAAGCAATTGCTGGCGGAGCAAATGCAGATTATTCCGACCGCGCCCGGCGGACCCGCGCAGCCTGATGCCGCGCCACCCGCTCCCGCGCCGCAGCCAGCCGTTCTCCAGGCCAGCAACAACACGGGCCCCATGGTTCCGGATTTCCGCGGCAAATCGATGCGTGACGCGCTCGAAGCCGCCTCTGCCCGCGGCATTCAGGTCACCGTGGAAGGCAGCGGCGTTGCTCGCGCGCAGGTGCCCCTGCCCGGCACTCCGCTCCATCAGGGCGAAAGAATCAGGATCGTCTTTACGCGCTGATATGACGCTGAGCGACGCATTGGCGGGAGCACAATTGAAATCGAAGCTCTCGCCGGAGCTTGCTCGAACGGATATTCAGGGCCTCGAATATGACTCCCGGCGCGTGAAGCCCGGCTTCGTTTTCTTCGCGTTTCCCGGCGCGAAAGTCGATGGCCGCGCCTTCGCCGCCGAAGCCGCCCGCAAAGGCGCCATCGCCACCGTCAGCGAACTCCCCGCTCCCGAAGACTGGAGCGGTCCCTGGATTCAGGCCGCGCACGGCCGCCAGACCCTCTCGCTCGCGGCGAAATCGTTCTACGGCAAACTCGATGAAAAACTCAAACTCACCGGCATCACCGGCACCAACGGCAAAACGACGACCGCGTTTCTGATCGATTCCATCCTCCGCCAGGCTGGCCTCGTCACCGCCATGATCGGCACCATCGAATACCGCATGGGCGCGAAAACTCTCCCTGCGCCGAACACCACTCCCGAATCGCTCGATCTCGCCCGCCTCTTCGCCGACCTCAACGCTATCGGCGGAACGCACGTCACCATGGAAGTCTCCTCCCACGCGCTCGATCTCGGCCGCGTTTACGGACTTCACTTCCACACCGCCGTCTTCACGAACTTCACGCGCGATCATCTCGACTACCACGGCACCATGGAGAGCTACTTCGCCGCAAAGAAGCTTCTCTTCGACGGCGCCGGCGCTCCCCCGCCCCGCTACTCCGTCATCAATCGCGACGATGAAGGCGGAGCCAAACTCATCGCATCGCTCAAAAACTCCGACCTGCTCTCATACGGCCTCGGCAAAGACGCCATGCTCAAAGCGCGCCACATTCGCTGGACCGGCGAAGGCATGCGCTTCGAGGTCGCTTTCGAAAAAACCAGGTTCGAAATCTTTTCGCCGCTCGCCGGCCGTTTCAACGTTTTCAACATCCTCGCCGCCTGCGGCGCGGCGATGACCTATCAGCTTCCGCCCGAAGTCATCTCAAAAGGAATCGCCGCCTGTCCCGGCGTCCCCGGCCGCTTCGAGCGCATCGACGAAGGCCAGCCCTTCCACGTGATCGTC
The DNA here is from genome assembly GCA_964590625.1 of uncultured Solibacteraceae bacterium. Classification (GTDB taxonomy): domain Bacteria; phylum Acidobacteriota; class Terriglobia; order Bryobacterales; family Bryobacteraceae; genus BOG-234. The sequence goes on along the minus strand of CAZPZE010000542.1, from coordinate 1,090 downwards.
GACTACTCCCACACGGACGATGCCCTCCGCAACGCCATCACCGCCGCGCGCTCGCTCGAACCGCGCCGCGTCATCACGCTCTTTGGCTGCGGCGGCGATCGCGACCGGACCAAGCGCCCTCTGATGGGCCAGGCCGCCAGCGAGCTCAGCGACGTCGTCGTCCTCACCAGCGATAATCCGCGCTCGGAAGATCCGCTGCAGATCATGAACGACGTCCTCGTCGGCATCCGCCGTTCCGATACGAAGACAATCGTCGAGCCCGATCGCGCCCAGGCCATCCACAAAGCCCTGCAGGAAGCCGGCACCGGCGATCTCGTCCTGCTCGCTGGCAAAGGCCACGAAACCTACCAGATCTTCGCCGATAAAACCATCCACTTCGATGACCGCGAGGCTGCGCGCGAAGCCCTCCGCTCATTCGGCTTCCGAAAGGAACCCGCATGACGCTGACGCTCGAACAGATCGCCCGCCTCATCGGCGCGAAACAGCCCGCCGCCACCGGATCCATCTCCGGCTGGAGCATCGACTCCCGCACCATCAACCCCGGCGATTGCTTCTTCGCTCTCCGCGGGCCCACGCATGACGGCCACGATTACGTCGCCTCCGTCTTCGAACGCGGCGCGTCGCTTGCGATCGTCGACCACGAAATTCCCGGCACCGGTCCGCAGCTGATCGTCCAGGACACCACTCGCGCCCTTCAATCTCTCGGCCATGGCGCGCGTCAAAACTGGGCCGGCGCCGTCATCGGCGTCACCGGCAGCGCCGGCAAGACCACCACGAAAGAAACCATCGCGGCGCTCGTCGCCACCGAATTCCCCACCGGCCGCAACATGGGGAATCTGAACAATCACCTGGGCGTCCCGCTCTCCATCCTCCGCCTGCCGGATAACGCGAAAGTCGCCGTCCTCGAAATGGGCATGAATCATGAAGGCGAGATTCGCGACCTCGCCGCCATCGCCGAACCGCAGATCGGCGTCGTCACCAATGTCGGCTGGGCCCACACCGAGAACTTCTCCGATGGCATCGCCGGCGTCGCCCGCGCCAAGAGCGAGCTGATCCAGGCGTTGCCTCCCGAAGGCACGGCGGTCCTCAA
>CAZPZE010000541.1:0-3666 GCA_964590625.1 uncultured Solibacteraceae bacterium | reverse complement strand
CCGGCGTGTCCACCATCCCCTGCCCGCTGACCGCGGACGCCGCGGCCTTCACTACCTACCAACGAAGCAGCGCGCGGAAATGCCCAGTCGGGCAAGAGCGAAATGACGAGCAGATGCGAAAAGAGCCGGAGCGGCGATGCCGGTCCGGCTCTCTTGTTATTATATGTCGTGAATTATAGGCCGAGGCTGACGTTCAGATAGGGGCCGTAGAAGCCGCGGCTGTAACTTTTGGCGGTCTGTTCTCCGCCGTCCATCGCGTCGAAGAACGTATCGGCGCGATAGCCGAGGCTGACCTTGCCGTTGTGATAGCGCATCGAGGCGCCGAGATAACCGCCGATGTTGGGCACGGTGACGGTGCGGGAACGATCGATGTCGTCCGCCGGTTCGACGATCTCGGTGTTGTCGCCGCCGATGCCGCCACCGTCGCAAGGCACGAGCGTGCCGAAGCCGCTATGCGCACAATGACGGACGGTGTGGTGCAATATCGAACGTTGCCGCCCGAACAGCACGGCTGCATTCACGCCCCAGTCGATGCTGATCGTGCCGTCTTCCTCGTTGCCGAACAGCGGATGGCTGGCATCCCACGTCACTTCCGGGCCCACGCCATGGAAACTGCGGCGTTCCTGGGACAGGAACTCCCACGTCTCGTGATATTTCAGCTGAAGATCGGTCGCCAGGTGATAGTTCGGGTCGGCGCCCAGATCGAGCGAGGATTGCGAATTGAACTGCGCGATGCGTACGCCCGCGCCGATCGTGCTCTCACCGCCGAACGAGCCAAGCCCGACATCCTTACCCAGCGTGAAGTCGATCATCGCGTGTTGTTCGCTGGAACTGTTCTGGGAATCTTCGAAATCGTTCCAGAGGCCGTGGTAGCAGCCATCCACGAAGGCTTCGTAACCAGGTATCCCGGCATATTGCGAGCAATGAATGGTTTGCCCGAAGAAATGTATCTCGGTTCTCGTGCCGCCGGGCGGGACCGTGCGGTGGAAATGCTCGTGGTGTGATGCGCGCCCGTAACGGACGCCCGCCTTCAACACCCAGTCGCTGTCTTTCGGAGCGAATGTCAGGCTTCCCTGCCAATCGAAGCCGCTGTCGGGCGTTTTTTGCAGTTGGGCCGGTGTGAGCAGAGCAGAGGTCCAACTCGGTGTCGGCCCGCCGCCATTGGGGAAGAACTTGGTGCTAAGCGGATTGTAGGGTGAGGTGTCGGCCGCGAGATTGGCGTTGAAATTGCCGCCCAGTTGAATCCAGACCTGCGGTTTGCTGTCGGTGTTGAGGAAGTCCAGGCCGTCCGACGGCAAGCCATTGCCGTCGAAATGCTTGGTCACGCGCACGCCGAACAGGCGCGGGTCGGTGAGGAAGATGTTGGTGGTGAGACCGGAGTCGTCGCTGTTCAGGAAGTCGCCGGTGATGGCGGTGACATCGAACACGTTCTTGACATAACCCATCATCTGCCAGCCGTCCTGGCTCGTCAGGATCAGGGCGAGGTTCACGTTTCTGTAGCCGTGGATGCGATCATAGGGATCGTCGTTGAAAACGCGCGCCCAGGAATTCGATTGCCAGTAGAAATCGCCGTGCAAGGTGGCCGCCCAATCCGGTGAAACCGGCAAGGTGTAATCCGCGCCCAGCGACATCGTGTAATGCGGCGCGTTGGGAAGCTCGTTGCCGCTCAGATCCTTGGTGAAACCTTCGCCGTTGTTGGGCGCGGTGGCTGGATCGAAGCCGGGGTAGGTAATTGTGGGATAGCCGGCATGGCTTATCGTCATCGGATATGTGCCGTCGGCGAAGGGTTGCTGTGTGACGGGATCCTTGCCCGCATTGTAAGTGATGCCGCAGGCCTGAGGTCCGGGATTGCCTTCGCCGTTCGCGGCGTACCGCACGACGAGCGCCGCTGCTACATAGGTTGGGATGATGCAATTGGACGATTGCCCAACAAACGGCTTCATCACCACCCAATCGGAGTGTCCGGCCGTACGGTCGATCAGGTCAATGGCCTGCTGGCCGTCGTCGATGCGCGTGCTTTCATAGCCGCCTGCGAAGGAGAATTTGAGGCCGGGAACCGGTTCCCAGGTCGCTTCGAGTTCGGCACCTTTCACCGTGGCATCGAAGTTCAGGTTGATCGCGCTGCGGTCCACGATCTGCGAAATCTGATAGCCCTTGTAATCGTAGAAGAAGACGTCGCCATTGAGCGTGAGCGCGCCATCGGCAAGCGTGTTCTTGGTGCCGAGTTCATACGCGTTGATATATTCCGGCTCGAAGGTGAGCGGGTGCACCGGGAAAGTGATTGTGTCAGTGTATTGCAAGAGCACCGCACCCGGCGGATTGGCGCCACCTGCTTTGTAGCCGTGAGCAAACGACGCGTAGATCAGCGTTTGATCGGTGAAATCGAGCTTCGGCGTCCAGTTGGCGACGGCGCGGCCGGTGAACTTCTTCCAGGATTGGTCGACGGCGCCAGTTGACGGATAGCCGTACCCCTGCGTCAGCAACTGGCTGGGGATTTCGACGAAATGCTTTTCGTCGTCGGTCCAGCGCAAACCACCGGTCAGTTTCAGATCGGGTGTGACGTTGTAATAGACCTCGCCGAACAGCGCATACGAATTGAGCGTGTAGGGGTTCTGGCTGAGAAAATAATTGTGGCCTTCGTTGTTGAGCGATTCGATCGGATTGGGATCGAGATATTGCGGCGATTCCGTGGGAATGCCGCCACCCTGTTCCGGCGGTGAATAGGCCTTGCCGTTGGGCAGGCAATAAAGGTGATCCGTGGCATTCGGCGTGTAGTCGTTGCTGCACAACACCTGATTGAGCGAGATCATGGTGAAGGTATTGGAGAAGACGTAGTAGTTCTCCTCCGTTTCGTAGTGCATATAATTGCCGCCGGCGCTGAAGTTCAGCGGACCCTGGAAACTCGAGGCGAAGCGGAATTCCTGGTTGAACTGCCAGGCATGTTCGGTAGCGAGGTCCTGCACCACCAGACGGTCGCTGCAGCCCAGTTGATGGTCGCAGAACGTCGCCGCGGGAATGGCGCCCTGACTGACGCATTGCGCGGGGTCGCTGACATACTCGCCGCTCAAATAGCAGGTGTAGTGACCATTGGGAGCCAGATAAGGCCTGTTCCCGGCGACAAAAATTCCCGGCGCCGTGTCGAAGCGATTGTAATCCTCCGTCGACCACAGGAAGTCGCTGTTGTAACCCGTGTCGGAGAAGAGCGTCAGCCACGGCATGATGTTCCATGTCGCGTTGAGTTCGACCGTGTCGTTCTTTGCAAGATATTTGGGATCGATCTCCGACTGGATGTTACGCAGATTCGTGGACTGCGTTGTCTTCAGATAAGGATCGCGTGCGCTGTTGATGAGCCCCTCGAACGCCGCGCCGGAAATGAACGGCAGCGAAAATCCATTCGGCACTTGGAACGAATCTGCAGCATAGAGCGAACTCGGCAGACAACCCTGGCTGAAGGTGGCGCTGGTGATGTCGAACACGCTTTCGCGCGGGGAATCGACATGCACGGTGCCGTTCGGAGTCGAAAACTCGCTGATGCCGGGATCGTTCTTGCAAAGCTGTTTGGCGCTGCGGATGCGGTCGTCGTTCTCGTTGAAATGTTCCCAGATGAGATAGGTCTGGATGGTGGATGTCGGCTTCCAGCCCAAGGTCACGCGCGTCGACCACAGA
>CAZPZE010000540.1:0-2080 GCA_964590625.1 uncultured Solibacteraceae bacterium | reverse complement strand
CCCGAGGAGTTCCTGCGCGCGTTCGCTGGCGGCGCGATGGCTGGCTCCGTGGAAGCCATAGCGGCGAATGCCCAGCTTCTCTTTCCATTCGTAAGGAACGGAATATGTCAGGGTGCGTTCCGGCACCTCGCCGAAGAAGGCCGTTTCGAACAAAGCCACAAGCGGCACGCTCGGAACCTGGTTCTGGAAGGCGCGCATCGCCGCAATGTAGGGCGGATTGTGGGCCGGGGCGAGGAACGTGAACTCCTCCATCGCCTGCAGAACTTTGTCATCCACCCGCACAGCGCCCGTCACCGGGCCCGCGTGTACGGCCTTGAAACCAATCGCGTTCAGCTCATCGAGGCCAATCGGCAACTCACTGAGGCACTGGGCGATCGCCGCCTCGTAGTCCGGGCAGCAACCCGGCTGGCCAATCCTCTCCACCAGCCCCTTCACCATGACTTTGCCCGACTCCATGTCGTAAAGCCGGTACTTCAGAGAGGTCGTGCCAATGTTGACGACGAGAATCTTCATTGCCCGTGATTGACTCTACCACGCCATTCTATATATACTTTCAGTCAGAGTCAATCAGAATCGTTCAAAATGACCCTCGAACGAATTGCCGAACTGGGGATTGTGGGTGCTGGTGGCGCCGGTTTTCCAACATCCGTCAAACTGAATACCAACGTCCCGCAGCTCCTCGTGAACGGCGCGGAGTGCGAGCCGCTTCTCCATAAAGACAAAGAGCTTCTGCTCCACCACGCCGATGACATGCTCAAGGGCATCCGGGCATCAATGAGCCTGGCGGGCTGCACGGAAGCGGTTATCGGGATCAAGAACAAGTACCACGGCGTGATGGATGCGCTGCAGCCGAAGCTTCCGCCGGACATGCGGATTTTCCCGCTTTCCGATTCGTATCCTGCCGGCGACGAATTCGTGATGGTGAACGACATCACCAAACGCGTGATCCCGCCCGGCGGCCTGCCGAAAGACGTGGGGGCGGTCGTCATGAATGTGGAAACGCTCATGAACATCGGCATCGATAAACCAGTGACCCACAAGTACCTCACGGTCGCCGGGGCAGTCGCGGATCCGGTCACCCTTTCGGTACCGGTCGGAATCACGATCGGCGAAGTGATCGAAGCCGCGGGTGGTGCGACGGTGCCCGAGTTCGGGGTACTGCTGGGCGGCGCGATGATGGGGAACCTGGCGCAGAGTCTCGATCAGCCGGTGACGAAAACATTGGGTGGCATCATCGTGCTTCCTGCCGATCATTCGCTCATCAAGCGCTATCGGATGCCGTGGGCCGAAATCCACCAGATCGGCAAATCCGCGTGCGACCAGTGCCGCTTCTGCACCGATCTTTGCCCGCGCTATCTGCTCGGCCATCCGATTGAGCCGCACGCCGCCATGCGCGCGCTGATGTTCGGCAAGTCGAACGAGCAACTGGTGGCTGCGACGCTCTATTGCTGCGAGTGCAATCTCTGCTCGCTGTTCTCATGCCCGGAAGATCTGGATCCCAAGAACGTCTGCGTGCAGGGCAAGCCCGCCGCGCGCGAGCAGGGTCTCAAGTTCAAGGGTGATCCGAACGACATCGAAGTTCATCCGATGAAGGACTATCGCCGCATCTCGACGAAGCGGCTGATCCTGAAGCTGGGCCTCGATAATTACCGCAACGTCGGCCCGCTGACGAAGCATGAATTCCGCCCGAAGAAAGTCGTGTTGCCGCTGAAGCAGCACACCGGTGCGCCGGCCGTGGCGCAGGTGAAGGTCGGCGATAAAGTGAAGGCCGGCGATCTGATCGCCAAACCCGCCGAAAAAGCGCTGGGCGCGCGCATTCACGCCAGCATTGACGGCACCGTGACCGACGTGAGCAGTTCCGTGACCATCACGGCATAGGAAGAAACCAATGGAAGAACTCGATTCAATCGGACTGGTGGAGCTTTCTAGCGTCGCCCGCGGCTACACGGTGGAAGATGCGATGATCAAGGCCGCTAACGTGAAGATCATCATGGCGCGTACCATCTGTTCGGGGAAATTTCTGGTGGCGGTGGCCGGCAGTTCGGACGCGGTGAGCGCATCGCTCGAAGCCGCCAACGTG
>CAZPZE010000539.1:0-4167 GCA_964590625.1 uncultured Solibacteraceae bacterium | reverse complement strand
TTGAGCAATCGATGTACTCATTCCGCGTCTTGTTCACGATGAACAAATGATCCGTTCCTTCGCGGCCGCCGATATCGGCGTACTTGCGAAGCTCGATGTAGCCTTCTGTCCCCAGCAGGAAGAACCGCCCGTCGCCCCAGTTCTGCAGGGCGTCCGGCGTGTACCAGTCGACGCGAATGTACCCCTGCGCGTCGCCGCTGCGCAGCAGGATTTCGCCGAAGTCCTGCAGCCCGGGGTCGCCGGGATTCACGAAATTTCCCACCGCCGCCGCGACAATGTCGGCATCCTTCGAGTTCGTGAACGCCAGGAACTGATCCACCTGGTGCGACGCGATATCGCACAGAATCCCGCCGTATTTCTTGTCGTCGAAAAACCAGCTGTCGCGCAGCGCCCGGTTCAGGCGGTGCGGGCCGATCCCGATCGTCTGCACCACCTTCCCGATCTCGCCGGCGCGCACCAGCTCTTCCGCCTTGATCACAGCCGGCACTTCGAACCGTTCCGAAAAATCGACCGACCAGATTCGCCCCGTGCTCGCCACGCACGCCCGAATTCGCGCCAGATCCTCGAGCGTGGTGCAGCCGGGCTTGTCGAGCATCACGTCCTTGCCGCGTTCCATGCAGAGAATGGCGAGATTCGCGCGATCGCATGGGATGGCGGCGACGAGCACCAGTTCGATCGAGGGATCATCGAGAATCTCCTCCATCGTGGCTGCGCGCCGAAGATCGGGAAAGCGCTTGACGAATCCCGCATGCGTCGCAGGTGTTCCTTCGGTCCACCAGGCCTTACATGTCGCGCCGGTAGCCAGCATGCCGCCCAGCATGCCGAAAATATGACGATGATCGATGCCGAGAATGCCAATCTGAAGAGGCTTCATGAGGGAAATTTCAGGTTTAACACACAGCGCGGCTCGAGCGCGGCCCACCGCACCGCTACTTCAGAAATGCGAGATCGACCGGCGCTCCGGTGGCGACCGTATCGCCCGTCGGCGTGATCGCGCCGGTGTTCTGGTCCACCTTGTAGATCACGATATTGTTCGAATCCTGGTTGCAGACCAGCATGAACTTGCCGGTCGGATCGAGGGTGAAATACCGCGGCGTTTTTCCACCAGTCGGGACATTCGCCGTCAGCTTGAGCGCGCCCGTCTGCGTGTCCACCGAAAACACGGCGATCGAATTGTGCCCGCGGTTGGAAGTGTAGAGCGTCGTCCCCTTCGCGTTCAGCATGATCTCGGCCGCGGTGTTCTGGCCCTTGAAATCAGCCGGCAGCCCGGAAGCCGTCGAAAGAATCTTCACCGGCCCTTTCGCCGGATCGTAAGCCATCGTCTCGACCTCCGCCTTCATCTCGCTCAGCACGAAGAGGAATTTCTTATCGTGCGAGAGCACCATGTGGCGAGGACCGAAAGCGGGCGCGGTCGCGAAAAATGGCGGATCGGCCGGCGTGAGAACCGCCTTCGCGGCGTCCAGATGAAAAAGCATCACGTGATCGGTGCCGAGGTCCGCGCCGAGTACGAGCGGATCGGCAATCACCATCTCATGCGCGTGCGGCTCAGCCTGCCGCGCACGATTCGGGCCGCTGCCCGTATCCTGCATGACGCTCGCCGCTTCGCCAATCCTGCCGTCGGCGAGAATCGGGAACGAGGAAAAATCACCACTGTTGTAGTTCGCGACCAGCGCTGCCTTGCCTGTCGGATCGATCACAATGTGGCACGGCGCCGCTCCTTTTGACGCAACCTGGTCCAGGAAAGTCAGCTTGCCCGTGGCGCGATCGATTGAGAACGCCGAAACCGCGCCACCCTTCTGTCCCTGGAATGTGTCAGTTTCATTTACGGCGTAGAGAAATTTTCCGTTCGGCGCGATCGCGAGAAAACTGGGGCTCGTTGTCTCCGCCATGAGGCCGAGCGAAGTCAGTTTTCCCGTCGCCGAATCGAAGCGAAAAGCATTGATCCCCTTCGCGCCGCCGGGGTTGGTGTACGCGCCGACATAAACAATTTGTGCGGAAAGCAGAGGCGCGAAAGCGAACGCGAGAAGGGAAAAAACTTTCATAGTTCTTATAAGGTAACAGGCGAAACGGCTGCGCTGGAATTTATCGCAGAGATGTGAGGAATGATGCGATACGTTACAGACCTTTACTAACCGCGACGCCATCTGGTGCGTCATTAACAGTGAACACGGCCGCGGGATTAGCAATACCCCCTCCATTGCATCCCAGCTCGCTTGCGCGGGAAAGCGGCCGATTCAGAGTTGGCGCGGTGAACCCGTCTCCGCGCTTCAGTAAAGGCCGGCACGACTTTTCCCCTGTTGTGCCGGCCCTCTCTTTTTTCGCGCCACATTTTTGGGACGTACGCGAGTCATAAGGAAATGTGACTGCATCATGAATCGCTCTCTGCGTTGCGATTGGATTTTCTTTATGTGCAATCGCCGTCGAATTTCGGCTGGACAATAAAGTTTGCTGCCTCAGGCCCTCACCGGCGCCCTGGGGCGCTCGCCAATCGCCGACGCCACCGGCACCTCCCTCTTCCCTGTCCAGCTGGGCCAGCTCGGCCTGAAAACCGGCCCGAAACAGGCCACGAATGGGCCCAATCGTCGTCCGTCAGGCCCCAAAACCATCCGCAAACTGAATTTTCCCGGCCCCGGCTAACACGGAAGCCCCGGCCCAGTCTAAACTGACAGCCGGATGAGCTATGGCGATGATGTTGCCCTGGATGAGGCTCGCAGCGGAAACAGCGACGCCTTTCGGGTGCTTGTAGAGCGCCATGCTACCGCTGTCTTCCGGCTTGCCTATCGGATGACGGGCAACGAAACGGACGCGGAAGATATGGTTCAGGAAACGTTTCTCCGGGCATGGCGGGAAATCAAACGGTTTGACGGCCGGGCCTCGTTCGGCACCTGGCTGCATCGCATCTGCGCGAACCGGACGGTCGATTTCCTGCGGGCGCGCAATCGCTGGCAACCGGCGGCCGGCGGTGGACGAGACGATGAAGAGCACGATCCATTTCGCGGGCTGGCTTCGGACGAGCCTTCGCCCGAGCGCGTGGCTCGCAGCGCGCAGGCCGGCGCCGATCTGGAACCGGCCCTGGCGTCGCTGAGCGAGATTGAACGAATGGCGTTCGTGCTCCGCCATTACGAGGGCCTGGGGATTGAGGAAGTCGCGATCGCGCTGGGCGTGCAGCCCGGAGCGGCGCGGCACAGTATTTTCCGGGCGGTGCGCAAGCTCCGCCGGGCTTTGGAATGTCATGTATGAAGCATCTGAGTGAAGAAGATCTGATCCTCGCGTATTACAACGAGCCGGGCGCCGCGGATTTCGCGGGTCCTCATCTGGCGGAATGCGCGGAGTGCCGGGCTGCGGCGGAATCGCTGGCGCAAACTCTGAACATCTGCAACAACTGGACCGTGCCTGAGCCCTCGTCGGATTTCGGCCGCGACACCTGGCTGCGGCTGGTTCCATCGCTCGACACGCCGCCGCAACCCGCGGGATGGCGTGCATGGTTCCGTGGACGTCCGTTGCGCATCATGACGGCGGCGGCCGGATTCGCGGTGCTGCTGGTGGCGGTATTTCTGGCGGGCCGGTATTCGCGTCCCACGGCGTCGCCGGAGATGGCGGGTCTTTCCGATCAGGCGCGCGAGAGGATCCTTGCGACCGCGGCTGCGGACCATCTGGACCGTGTCCAGATCCTGCTGACAGAGATCGCGAATTCCGGCGATGCCCCGGCTGCGCTGGCGACCGATCGCGAGCGGGCTGCGGAGCTGGTGAAGGAAAGCCGCCTGGTGCGGCAGTCGCTGGCCGCGAAGGGCGAAACGGTGACCACGAGTTTTCTGGATGAAACGGAGCGCTTCCTTCTGGAAGCCGCCCACACGCCGGTTACGAATTCCGGCGAGGAAGTACGCGGCCTGCGCGACCGGATTGAATCCGATTCGCTGCTGTTCAAGGTGCGGGTCGTCGAATCGAATTTAAGGAACGAGGAGCGGAAATTATGAAGTTCTATCCACAGGCTGTGCTGATGGCTGCGCTGGCGGCGCCGGCGTTCTGCCAGGCGCCTCTGCCGCCTGCCGCACCCCTGGCCCCGCCGGCCGCGGACGTGGCGCCGGGGGATCTGACGGACCAGGCCGCCGCGGCGGAAGCGCAGGCGAAGATGCTGGCCGATCAACGGGAATTTTCCGACGAGCAGAT
>CAZPZE010000538.1:0-5113 GCA_964590625.1 uncultured Solibacteraceae bacterium | reverse complement strand
CGTGGCCGTCAGGGTGACGGTCTTGGTCTGCGGACGCAGGCGGTTGCTCATATCGAAGCCGGTAACGCTGCCCGGATTGAACGTGTTGCCGGTAACGCCTTCACCCGAGTAGCGAACCGTGATGTTGCCGCTGCAGGGGTTGGGAGTCGTGGTCGCGTTCAGGGTGACGGGACCGGAGGTATACGGAACCGAGGACGGCGCCGTGAAGTTCAGTCCCGGAGGCACCAGCGGGTTGATGGTGAAATTCGCCGGGGACGAGGTGACGGGCGCATTCGTGGCCGTGACCTTGACCGCAACCGTCGCGGTGCCGGATTCGGGCATATCGTAGGTCGGACCGGTGGCGCCGGCAACGGGCTGGCCGTTGACGATCCACTGATAGGTCGCCTGGCGGCCGCTGAGATTCGGCGCTTCCGCAGTCAGGTGATAAGAGTGGCCGGGAGCGGTGGTGAAGTTCTGCGAGGTGGCTTCCGAGGCGCTCGGAGTCACGGCGACCGTCACGTTGCGGGCACCGGAGGCGCCGCTCGTCGGAACGCTGTACGACGTGCTGGTACCGCCGGGAGCAGCCGTGCCGCCCACGCGCCACGAGTAGGTCGGATTCGGGAAACCGTTCGAGTTGACGCTGAGCCGGAGATCGTCGCCCGCGCAAACGTCATGCGCGCCGGAGATCGTGGGGGCGGTGGTGGGCACCGCGGGCAGATCCACGCGCATCGCCTGCGTCACGTTGGTAATCGGCGGCGGCGGCGGCGGTACCCAGCCTTCGCGCAGAATCACGCCGACAGACGCATAGAGCGAGCTGTTCTGGCCGTTCTTCGGAACGAAGATTGTGTTCGGACCAGTCGGACCATCCGGCAGACCGAAGTGCGCGCGCGGATTCAGGCGGCCACCGACGTCGAACCGGATGCCGTACAGGTTGTTGATGTAGTGCTTGACGCCGACTCCATAGGTGAGGGCGGGCTCCACTTTCTTTTCGAGCGGAAACGCCGGCTGCTGGAAGTTACCGGAGGCCGCCGGACCCAGCGTGCTGCCGGGAAGGTACCACACAGCGGCGGGGCCGGCCAGGATGAAGAACCGGGTTTTCGCCGTGCGCGGCTGGAAGTGATACACCAGGTCAAGCGCGACCTGAAGATTCTTCTCGGGAATCGAGGCGTACGAATTCGTCTGACCGGCGGGCCGGAGCAGGAGCCGGTTGTCGCCGAGCATCATCGACGCTTCCATTGAAACTTTCGGGGTGAAGTCGAAATTGTAGCGCTCGCCGAACACCCAGCCGTTTTTCAGCCGCATATCGTAGTTCCGGGTGTTCATGCCCTGAAAGGCCTGGAACCACTGCCAGCCGAAGAACGGGGTGATGTCCCATTTCGAGTACCCGTTATTATCCGCGTCAGCCGAACCCGCAGGCTTCGCAGTGGCGGCGCTTTGCGCAACAGCGCTCCCCGCGAGCCCGAGAGCCACGGCGCCGCACAACAAAAGTTGCCGGCTTCGCCGGACAAATTGCGACCTCATCGTCATGAAATTATCTCCCTCTGTCAACATGCAAACCTTCATTATCAATTAGTTCGGGATCTGGCCGCCATGCTCATTCCGGCCACACCGCCTGATTTCTCAGCCGCGGCGGTCCACATCCCGATCCCTGTCGAATACACACCGCGTCTCGGGTACAGCGCAAAAAGCGTGTCCGGAGCCGCGGAAAGAATCACCAACGATGCAGGGCCTGCGTTCCCGGCCGTTTCATCGTCGAGCGGCAGCCAGCGCTGGCCACCGTCGGTTGATACAAAAACTCTCCCGCCCTGCGACGCGAATGCTTCGCGAGGCCGAGTGGGGTGAAACAAAACCAGGCTGACGGTCTGCCGATCCAGACCATCGTGCACGGCGGTCCACGTCGCACAACCGTTCGTGGAGCGGAACAAACCAGCCGGCGTGGCTGCCAAAGCCACTGTTGAATTTGCGGAATTCAGTACGTTTGCCGACTGCATATCAAATGCCAAACCGTACCATGGTCCCTGCACTCCCGTAGTACCGCAGGATTTCCAGGTAATACCACCGTCCATACTGGCGATTGCGCCGGAATTAGTCAGAGCGGCGACCGCATTTCCCGAACGCTGCAGCGAGAGTGTGCCCGGCTGCATCGACTCGCCCGAAACCTTTGTCCATGACGAGCCATCCGCGCTGCGGAACACCCCGGAGGGCGTCGCCGCCAGCAAAACGCCCTTCGACAGCGGTAATAGCGCGGAAACCGCGGTTGCCCCGTCCGGCATGCGGCGCGGAGTCCAGTGGAGCCCGCCATCCTTCGATTCCGAGATACCGTGGTAACCCGCAGCGTAAAGCCGCTTTGGGTCATCCGGCGCAGCCGTCATCTGAACCAGCTGGTCCCCTGCAGGAACGGCCGCTTTGTCCCAGCGCGCGGCAAGATTTTCCGTCCGGTATGCACCGCCCGACCCAGCTTCGTAAACACTACTGGAGTAGAGCGCCAGCCCGGAGCCGGAGAGCGTAGTGAAACTGCGGTTCGTAAAGCCCGTGTTCGATTCGCGCAGTGTGCTGCCTTCGTCATTGGAAACCAGCAGCCCGCCCGGGAACGCGCCCGAAGTGGCGGCGAAAAACACGCGGCCGTCCAGACCCGGATCGAACGCCAGCGAATGGACGCTGTAGGGGCTCACTTTTCGCCACGCATGCCCGCCGTTGACCGATTTCAGCAGCCCGTCGGTCGTACCTGCGAAAACAACGCCGTCATGCCGGGGATCGATCGCCACAAAATGAGTGCGGAACGCGCCCGGCGGCGTTTCAAGATGCGACCAGCGGCTGCCGCCATCCATGCTGTTGTACACGCCGCTGCACGCGCTCGCCATCACGTGGGACGGATTTTTCGCATCCACCTGAATACTGAAAACGTCGGAATCGTCAATCATGCCGGTGTGGATCGACTCCCAGGAAGCGCCGCCGTCCATCGTGCGCCACGGCAGATGAGTCGTGCCGGCGTAAAGAATTTTGCTCTCGGTCGGATGAAAGGCGAGCGAAACCACGGGACGGATCTCCGTGTCGCCATCCTGCGTGATGTGCTTCCACGTGGCACCCGCGTCATGGCTGATGAAAACGCCGGTCGATGTGCCCGCCGCGACCACCGATGTGTCCGCGGGAAACAACGCGAGCGACCACACGCCGATTCCGGCAGTGCCCGGAAGCTGCGCCCACGTGGCGCCCGCATCGGTCGTTTTATAGACGCCCGAAATGCGCCCGATTTCGCTCTCCACACCCGCATACCAGGTGTTCGGCGAATTCGGATCAATCTCGAGCGCGTGCAGCACGCCGGAGAATTGTGCGGGAAACGGAAGGTTCTTCCACGATGCAGCGCCATTATCCGAAGTAAAAATTAAACCGTTGTGGGCAGCTGCCACCACACGTCCTTTTGCGTGAGGAATCGCACGGACAATATCGGCGTCACCACCAAATGGACCAGTGGCAAGCCACGACGCCGAAATAGTGGCCGGGACCGCAAAAAGCGCAACTAGTGCAAATGCTGATATTTGCGGGAAAAAGACCCGACAGGCCGAGACTCTTGCCACAGTTTCCATTCTGCCATGGAAGTCCTGATTTTTCAACGGGATTAAGGTATTTTCAATACTCGGCTATCTGCGAAAGTCGAGTGACTCTCAATCCATCTCTTCCCGGGCGGCGTGGAACCCCGTGTTAGCGGCGGGAATTCCGGCATAGACGGCGGTCTGCAGCAGAACCTCTTCGAGATCGCACGGTTCGAGCTCGTGCTTCATCCCTGTTCGCACATGGAGCCGGAACTCTTCCCATCGACCGGTCGCGGCCGTGATCGCGAGAACGAGCAGCCTTCTGGTCCGGCGATCCAGCCCCGGACGCGCCCATATGGTTCCCCACGCGTAGCGCGTGATCAGTTCCTGGAAATCGCGATTGAAGTCCGTGGTGGTGGCGGCGGCGCGATCCACATGCCCGCTGCCGAGAACTTCGCGCCGGATCTTCGCGCCGTCTTCGCGATCCGGCAGAAGGAATCCGAGGAGCGCGGCAGAAAACGACCGCGGCCGTTCCAGGCATGAAAGATGCGCCGCGGGAAGCACGACGTGCTTCGCCGCGGGAATCCGCGCGGCAAGAAGATCGCCGTGCCCTTCCCATGGCGTTGAAATATCGCGATCGCCGCCAATGACCAGCGTCGGCACCGGGATCTTCCCGAGCAGATCAATCTGATCGAGATCGCGGATGGCCGCGCAGCATCCGGCATATCCCACCGGATTCGTGGCGAGGAAAACGCTGCGCATCGAACCCACGAACGGCGGATTCGCCGCCAGCGATTCCGGCAGAAAGCCGCGCTGCATCGCAGATTCCATGAAGGTCGCCATGCCGGTCGCGAGCGCAGCCTGGCGGCGCGTCTCCATGATTTCCGGCGCGGGAAATTTCGCCGACGTGTTCGCGAGCACCAGATGCGTCAGGCGCTCCGGATGATTCGCGCCGAGCCACTGCCCGATCATGCCCCCGAGCGAGAGTCCGCAGAGCGCGAATTTATCGATGCCGAGTTCGGATGCCAGCGCCAGCACATCGCGCGCGAGCATCGCGACCGAATAATCGCCCGGCGTCGATTCCGACGCGCCATGGCCGCGAACATCGCAGCGCAGCACGCGAAACCACGGCAGCAGATCTTCCGCCTGGCGGTCCCAAAGGCTGTGGTCTGTGCCGAGCGAGTGCACCAGCGCGACCACGGGCCTATCGGTGTTTCCATCCAGACGGTAAAAGAGCCGGACACCTCCGGCGTTGGCAAACGGCATTCTCTCTCCTAAGCTTCGAGTAAAGCGCGGCGGAACTCTTCGGCCGAGCCGAGGTAGTCCTCGGGCACATCGAGCGCCGCGATCTGTTCGGGGGTGAGCAACTCCGCGATATCCGGCATGAGGCTGATCGCGACCGCGAGCGGAATATCCCGCTCCACCGCGAGCCGCGATGCTTCCGAAAGGAGTGCGTGCGCGGCATCGCGGCCGGTGGCGGCGGCGATCTGCATCATCACTCGCTCGGAGAACACGAGCCCTCGCGTGGCGCGGATGTTCGCGGTCATGCGTTCGGGATGCACCACGAAATTCTCCATGCCGTGCGCCATCGCATTCAGCGCGGA
>CAZPZE010000537.1:0-1903 GCA_964590625.1 uncultured Solibacteraceae bacterium | reverse complement strand
GTCGGCTTTCTCGACGGTGATGGTGGGGAGCGGAATTTTCTTCGCTTCGAGGCGGAGGCCGAGTTGTTCCGGAAGCGCGGCGGGCAGGGTGGGGGCGAGGTCTTCGGGGTTATCGACTGAAGGCGCCGTTACGCCGGGCGGCGGCGGAGGCAGCGCAGGCATTCCGGCGGGTGGGTCGGCGGAGAAGCTCAGCGAGAAATCGTATTTTTTGGTGAGGCCGGTGCCGTCGATGACCGGCCGGTTGAGGTTATTGGAGATCGCGTCGATCAGCTGTTGCATCGTCTGGGCGCGGGCGGTCATCTGGGCGATCATGCCCTTGCCGCCGATGCGCATCATCATGATTAAGCCGGGACGATCGAGCTTCATCGGCTGACCGGGCGGCGGAGGCGGTGGGGGAGGGCCGAAGGTGCGCGGCTGCGACTGATCGTATGCGGCGTCTTCGGGCGAGGATTCCTTCAGCTTCGGTCCGCCTTTGGCGACGACCAGTTCATATCCCTGAAATTCCTTTGTGCCGCGCTGGACGACCAGATGGAAACGTTCGGCGAGCAGATTCTGGAGCATGATGTTGGCCTGCTCTTTGGTGGCGCCGGCGGGGATCTTCGCTTCGAGGTCGAAACGTTCCTGGTCCATCCAGGAGGGCGCGGTGAGCTGATAGGTCTTGATGTTGTAGGCGCGGGCGACGAGTTGGGTCAGCGATGCGTTGGTGAACGTGAAGCGCGTGGGGTCGTTCGAGCCGGGTCCGCCGCGGCCGCCGTTCATGATCATGAATTTGCCGTCCGGGGGTGGGGAGAGTTTGACGGAGGCGGCTTCGAATTCGAGCTTTTCGGATTGCGCGAAGAGGAAGGCGGAGGCGAGGAGGAGGGCCGCGGCGAGTTTCATTCAGGAGTTGGACGCGCGCGGCCCAGGAAAGGTGCCATGGTTTTGGGGAATTATACCGGCCGGTCTACCAGGGCTCGAAGCAATCGTAATTGCGTTGGCGGAAGATGAGGCCGTCGCGGAATTCGAAGAACAGGGCGAAATGAGCTTTCATGACGGCGCCGGGCTCCAGGGTTCCGATGGGGACGGCGAGAGTGCCGGTCCAGAACGCTTCGACGGCAACGTGCTCGCCGTTCGAGACGATGGAGCGGACTTCCCATGTTTGTGAGCGCATCATTTGCGCGGCGAGTTCGCTGCGCTTTCGAAGAGCCGCCAGATCGCTCTGGCCGCCCTTCGGGTTGAGCCGGTTGGGGAGTTCGATCTGGAGTACGTCCGGATGGAAGAAGCGCTCCATCGCATCTCCACGCTGGCCTGCCTGGAGTGCGGCCAGGAATCCCTGGACGCACTCGAGATTCACGGCGGCGGTGCTCATGCGCCGGGCTGCCAGTTGTCGTCCGCCGAGGGGCCGTACATACCGGGGATCGGGATGTTGTTTTCGCGGAGATAGACGCCGACCTGTGCGCGGTGGTGGATCAGGTGGTTGAGGAAGCTGCGCAGGACGTTGGGGCGCGGGGCGGTGAAGACGTGGTGGCCGGCGAATTTGAAGGTCCAGGTTTTGGCGAGGTCTTCATCGGTCGCTTTGGCGAGAGCGGCTTTGGCGTCGGCGACGCTTTTGTCGAACATTTCGAGGAGCGCGGCGGTTGAGGTTACGACGACGGGTTTGAAGTCGGCCGGGAGATCGAAGACTTCGGTGTCGAGCGCCATCTTCTGCCAGGCGGGGAGTTCGGCGACGTGGGAGGCCAGGCGATCGAGCGGCATGGATTTCTCGTGCGGCTTGTAGTTGCGGTGAGCGTCATCGAGCGGGACGCGTTCGAGGAGTTGGCGGGTGCTTTGCATTTCCTGATCGAAGTCGAGAGTGATGGTTTGTGCAAGAGTCATGTGGTGAGCATAACCGGGATTGAGGACAACTTCTGTCCGCAATGACGTG
>CAZPZE010000536.1:0-4624 GCA_964590625.1 uncultured Solibacteraceae bacterium | reverse complement strand
GGAGAAGGCGCTTCAGGAGAACAAGCGCGATACGTGGCCTCTGATCGTGCTGCATTTCGATTTCAAGAGCAATGATGCGCCGCTGCTCGAATCGGTGTGGAAGCTGCTCGAGGAATATGAGCCGTGGCTGACGACTGCGGTGAAGACGGATAATCCGGCGGATATCACGCCGTACGATGTGAAGCCGATTCTCGCGGTCACGGAAGATGACGATCAGCAGGAGAATATTTTCTTCCGGCAGTTGCCCGTGGGTGCGAAGCTGCTTCTGTTCGGGTCCGCGCATATGAACCGCAAAGGGACGACGGCGATGGCGCCATCCCAGTTACTGACGGAAAAGCCGACGACTTACCGGCGCTGGTGGAATAACTCGTGGGCTGTGGTGGAAACCGGTGGACAGACTCATGCGGGGAACTGGACGGCGGCGGATATGGCGCGGCTGAAGAGTCTAGTCGACTATGCGCACAATGCGGGTTTTCTGATTCGTTTTTATACGCTCGATGGATTCAGCGCGGCGGAGAATCGCGGGTGGGATCAGGGCTACAACTTCGGATCGCGCTCGGCCGTGGTGACGCGGTGGAAGGCGGCCATTCGCGCGGGAGTGGATTTCATCGCGACCGATCAGTATGAGGGTTTAGCCGGCGTGATGCGCGCCAGGTGATCGCCAGCAGAGCCGCAATACCGATGGCCAGTAGTGCAGAAGCGGGTGGTTCGGGGACATCGGAGATTTCGAGCGGGGTATTGAGATTGATGGTGAACGCGGGATCGGCGATCGGGGGTGCGGTCAGGCCGATGCAGTACTGGCCGGGAGCCAGGTTCGCAATCGCCAGGGTGTTGCTGTAGCCATTGGTATTCACCAGCGGTACGGAAGCTCCATCGGCGCAATTGCTGGAGAGGCCTTCCGAAAACAGGTAGGTCGCGCGCTTACCGGGAGCACCGGTAACGGAAGCCGTGGCGCTGAACGGCCCTCCGGCCCAGAGGAATGAGTAAAACTCTGCGGTGCCGGCATCGCCGATGAATCCGGATATGGCGGAGATCGGCGCGCCTAGCGGTATCGGAACCGGAGCGGAGGCGGGGCCGCCCTGGAAGCCGGATAGCGTCGTCGAATTGGTGACGGCCTCGAAGGTGTCATCGGCGGCGGTGAGGTGGAGGGGGCCGGCACTGGTGGGAACATTCTGGAATGCGCCAAGGAACGAACTGAAGTCCAGGCTGGAAAAGACCGGACCGAACGACGATTGCAGATTGTAGCTCTCAAGACCGCTGAAGAGTTTTGTGAAACCAAGTGCATGGTCGAACGGGGCAACGTCATCGCCGAAGCCAATGTCGCCGGAGCCCGTCGGGTCGTCCCAGAACATGGGATCGGTGAAGGCTATAGATGGCAGACCAGCGATATTCAGTGTGCTGCTTTCGGGAATTACTGTGTAGATACCCGGCGATGTTACGAATACATTGCTGGTATCGGCGACGGAAGTAATGGTTATCGGTGTGTTACTGAAATTTGTACTGCCAATGCTTCCAGTGCCGGTTGTACTGAGAATGTAAGTGATGGGGTTGTCCCATGCGGGCATGCCGGCGATAGCCGCGATGGCGAGTAATCGTAGAGCTATTTTCGTCATCACGGGTCTCCGTGTTGGTTTGTATGCTAACACGGAAAGCAAATCTCAGTTCCCGAATAAATCGATTAAATTTTCGTTTCCGATTCCGCAGCGCCGATGGCTACCGCGGCGGCAATCATTGCGAGATTTTTGGAGAAATTGGCGAGTTCTTTGTAGCGGCGGTCGAGATCGGGCCTGGTCCAGAAATTGTGCATTTTGGCGTTGGAAGCGGCGAGAAACAGGACGATGCCGGCGGCGCCGAGTCTTGGTTTGATGTTGAGGCCGAGACTAAGTCCGGAGGCGATGAGGAGAAGTCCGGAGCCCTGGAGAGTGAGTTCGGGGCACGGCACGTCTTTCGATTCGGCGTATTTTTTCAGACCTTTCATTTCGCGGAAGTGATGGACGCCGTTGAAGGCGAAGTATCCGCCGAACACAGCTCGGGCAAGGCTTTTGGTCAGGGCCATGGCTTCTCCTCTGCGTTTTCCGGCGATGCATGCAGGATTCCAGAACGCACGCGCCGTCCGGAGAGCCGGCGGCAGCGCCGAAGCCCCGTCCTGCGATTACTGATAGATTGAGGGCAATATGAAAAAGCTCATTCCGTTCCTCTTCCTGCTGCCGGTAATTTCTCCCGGTGCGGTGAAGATTGTGCTTGTGGGGGATTCCACAGTGAACAATCAGGGCGGGTGGGGGAAGGGATTCAGCGGGTCATTCGATACGCGGGTGCAGGTGGTCAATCTCGCGCTCAACGGCCGGAGCTCGAAGAGTTTTCGGGATGAGGGGCACTGGGAGCCGGCGCTGGCAGAGAAGCCGGATTACGTTCTGATCCAGTTCGGGCACAACGATTCGCCGGGGAAGGGTCCGGAACGCGAGACGGGTCCGAATACGACCTACCGCGCGAATCTGATCCGGTACATCGACGAAGCTCGCGCTGCGGGCGCGAAGCCGGTGCTGGTGACGTCGATTGTACGGCGGAATTTCGACCAGGCCGGGAAGATCAAGTCGGATTCGCTTGTTCCTTATGTGGAGGCGACGCGCGCGGTGGCGAAGGACAAGAATGTCCCGCTGATGGATCTTTATAACCTGACGCGCGCGGAAGCGGAAAACCGCGGAGCGAACGGGTGCCTGGAGATCGATGCGGTGGGCGCGGACGGCAAACCGGATACGACGCATCTGGGGCCGATCGGACGAAATGAGATTGGGGCGATTGCGGCGAAGGAGTTCGTGCGCGTTGTACCCGCGATGCGGCCGATGCTCGCAATGGCTCCGCCGGCGATGCAGGTGGTTGTGGCGGCGGATGGATCGGGCGATTTCAAGACGATTCAGATGGCGATCGACCATGCGCCGTTCGTGCCGGAGGGGCAGCGGCTGAATATCGAAATTCGACCAGGCATATATAAGGAGAGGCTGGTGGTGCCACAGGATCGTCCGCGGACGACGTTTGTGGGAGAGGATGCGGCGAAGACGATTATCACGGCGGCGATGAGCGCGAAGGAAGCGGGCGGAACATTTCTGAGCAGCACGGTGGACGTGCAGGGCGCGGAGTTTCATGCCGAGAACATCACGTTCGAGAATACATTCGGCGTGGGGTCGCAGGCAGTGGCGCTGATGATTCATTCGGACAAGGCGGAGTTCCGGCATTGCCGTTTTCTGGGCTGGCAGGACACGCTCTATGCGGCATCGGGGCGGCAGTATTACAAGGACTGCTACATCGAAGGACACGTGGACTACATTTTCGGAAATGCGACGGCGGTTTTCGATAACTGCGAGATACACAGCAAGGGCGATGGGTATCTGACGGCGCAGAGCCGGACCTCGGCAGAGATGACGACGGGATTTGTTTTTTATCACTGCAGGCTGACGGCGGAGAATCAGACGAAGGGGTCATTTCTGGGGCGTCCGTGGCGGCCGTATTCGAGGGTCGTCTTTATTGATTGCGCGATGGATGGATTTATCCGGCCCGAAGGATGGAATAACTGGAACAGCGCGGCGAATGAGAAGACTGCGTGGTATGGCGAGTTCGGATCAACGGGCGCGGGGGCGAGGGCGGCGGAACGAGCAGGATGGTCGCGGCAACTGACGGCGCAGCAGGCGGCGGCGTTCGGGCAGGAGGTGTTTCTGCGGGGGAACGACGGCTGGAAGCCCGGGGCTCAGTAGCGTTGGGTCTCCGAAATCGCTGTGTCCGCTGAACGCTACACTAACGTCCGGCCGGGGAAAGATCCTGGGTGAGGTGTTTCAGGCAGAGTCTGGCGAGAACGCCGAGATGGCCGAACTCGCGAGGCTGAAGCTGGC
Source organism: uncultured Solibacteraceae bacterium (assembly GCA_964590625.1). Taxonomy (GTDB): domain Bacteria; phylum Acidobacteriota; class Terriglobia; order Bryobacterales; family Bryobacteraceae; genus BOG-234. The sequence goes on along the minus strand of CAZPZE010000536.1, from coordinate 743 downwards.
GTGGATTGCGGAAGTGGGTAGAAAGAATCCCGCGGGGGGCGCCATGCGAATCGATGAGCGGGATGGAATGGACGGCACGGAAGCCGGCGCTGGCGGCCATGTTGCGATGCGGCGCGAAGGGGGAGTCGAGAAGAACGTCCGGGACAGAGACGGGGAACCGAGTGTTCAGTGCGCGGGCGCAGGCGGATGAGTCCGCAGACGTGACGGAGTGGAAGTAATCCAGAAAATCCAGACCGAAGCCTCGCTGCGCGACGATGTTGAGGCAGCCGTTGTCCTTGTGGAGTAACTGAATGTTGCCGAGATCCGTTGCCATGGCTTTCGTGGCCCAGAGCAGCAGGCGGTCGAAGCCCGGATAGTGGCGGGGGGGGGCGGGGCGCAGTCTTGCGGTGAGGATCCGGAGCGCGTCGACAGAAAGACTATCGCGGACGAGGTTCAGCAGCGACGGGGCGATCTGAGCGACGGGGAGTATCAGGTCAGCACAGCCGGTGGCGATCGCGGCGCGAGGCATAGCGTCGTGCAAAGAGGCAGAGTCGTCCTGTGCGATCACAGTGCCGCCGCGGTCCCGGATAGCGTAGATACCTTCGCGGCCGTCCTGACCGCCACCGCTGAGGACGACGGCAACCGCGCGAGGTCCATGGTGCATCGCGACGGAGGTGAACAAGACGTCGGCGCGGTGAAGAGCGTCGCTGCGGTGGACTGCCTTCTGGGAGAAGGAACCGCCGGGGCGAGCAAACATCGTGTGG
>CAZPZE010000535.1:0-3645 GCA_964590625.1 uncultured Solibacteraceae bacterium | reverse complement strand
CGGAGGCGGCGGCAATACATACCGCGGCGGCACGGCGAACGGATTCAATGGGTCCGGTGGTGTGAACGGCCGCGGCGGCACCGGCGCAGGAAACTCTTTCCGCGGCACCACGGGTGGCAACTCCTACCGTACCAACGCCGGGGGCAGTGCGTTCCGTGGCAGCACGGCGGGCAATTCATTCCGTGGATCTGCCGCGGCGGGTACCACGCAGCAGCGGTTCGGCGGCGGAACACAGAACCTGCGCGGAGAGAGCATCCGCTCACAGCAGCGGAGCTTCCAGTCAGCGCCGCAGCGCAGCTTCCAGTCAGCGCCGCAGCGGAGCTTCCAATCGGCGCCGCAGCGCAGCTTCCAGTCCGCACCGCAGCGGACTTTCCAGTCTGCGCCGCAACGCAGCTTCCAGTCAGCGCCACAGCGGAGCTTCCAGTCTGCGCCGCAGCGCAGCTTCCAGTCTGCACCGCAGCGCAGCTTCCAGTCAGCGCCACGCATGTCTGCCCCGAGCGCCTCTCGTAGCTTCGGTGGCGGAAGTTTCGGCGGCGCACGCAACATGGGTGGCGGAAGCTTTGGCGGCGGAGCCCGCAGCTTCGGAGGAGGCGGCGGTTCCCGCAGCTTCGGCGGTGGCGGCGGTGGTGGATTCCGCGGCGGCGGTGGCGGTGGTCACGGCGGCGGCCGCCGTTAGTGAAACCTTTTGCAGTTCACGAAAACAAAATTTATATTTCCCACCTTTTGAGGGGCTTGCAATCGCAGCCCCTCAATTTGTTTGTGCCCCCATGCTACTTTCTCTCTGACGAAACTTCCTGCGCAGGAAACGTCGATTGCAGTGATACTGGACTCCCGCTCGCCAATAACGGCGGGAGAACTTTCAGGCAGGCCTGATCAAGCCGGCGCGAGCGGAAGACGTGGCGTGCGGCTCCAGAGGATGGAAAATCAACGTGTGGATCATGCCGGCGGGCATCAACATCAACTAACCGCGCGGCTTGCAGATCCTGGGAGATGCCATTCGATTCATGGGCGGCCGGATACGGCGCACTAACAAAGCGACCCCCGGCCGCCGCGACGTTCCCTTACAGGAGCAGTGTCTCTATTTCGACTTCAGCACCCAAACCCCATCCCAGCCATCGCCAGGCGGATTCGCCTTCATGAACTCCGCGCGCTCCACATAGATCTGCGAGAGCTTATCGTTCGGATTGAGCTTCAGCGCCTCGCGCAACAGCCCCAGGCACTTGTCCCACTCCTGCTTCCGGTAAAGTTCCAGCGCGGATTTATAGTTCTGCAGCACTTCGGCGAGGTTCGGAAACGTCTCTTCACTGTGATAATCGAGCACCTCGTAGATCGTCACCGCTTCGGTCTTGCCCTTCACCACGACCTTATCCGCTTCGCGCAGCCGGTACGTTCCCTTCAGCCGCTTGTACGTCATTTCGCTGATCAGAATCCGCGCCCCGTACTGCTTGCACGCGCTCTCGAGCCGCGACGCAAGATTCACGCCATCCCCGATGATTGTGTAGTCCATCCGCCGCGGCGAGCCGATATTTCCGGAGACCACGTTATCGGTGTTCAGTCCGACCCCGATATCGATCGGCTTCTTGCCGTTCGTGATGCGATCCGCATTCCACGCACGCAGATCTTCAATCATCGAAATCGCCGCGCGCACCGCGCGATCTTCGTCGTCCTCATGCGGCAGCGGCAGCCCGAACGCCGCCATGATCGCATCGCCGATGAACTTATCCAGCATCCCGCCGCGTTTCTGGATGCACTCCACCATGATCGTGAAGTATTCATTCAGCAGTTTCACGGTGCCGTGCGCGCCCAGTTCTTCGGTGATGCCGGTAAAATTCCGCACGTCGGAAAAGAGCACGGTCACCGTTGCGCTCTTGCCGCCCAGCGCCTCTTCGCCGCCGGCCATCAGTTGATCCGCCAGCCGCGGATCCATGTAGCGCGACATGGTCGACTTCATGCGCTTCTCGCTGCTCAGGTCCTCGAACATCAGCATCGTGCCGATGCGCTTCGCCAGGCCCTTTTCGTCCGTGCTCATCAGCGGCTGCGTGGTCAGATTGACGGACATGGTTTCGCCGCCGGCCACGTATTCCGCGTCCATCACGTTGTCGTTCTGCAGCGTCTGCTCCACCACCCGGACGCGCTCCGTCACCCACGCATTCGGGCCGCAGAAATACTCCTCCGCTTTTTTGTTGAGGATCTCCGCGGGCGTCGTTTTGAGAATTCGCAGGCTGGCGGCGTTGCAGGTCACCACCGCGCCCGTGTCGCTCAGCGTGATCACGCCGTTCGTCATGCTCTGCAGCATGCTTTCGTTGTAATTCTTGACCTGCTGGACCTGATCGAACAGCCGCGCGCTTTCGAGGCTGATCGCCAGTTGCGCGGTGAACGCCTTCAGACGCGCTTCGTCGTCCGTCGTGAACGGCCCGCCGCGGCGGTTCAGCGCCTGCGTTACGCCGATTGTCTTCCCGGCCTTGTTGATGATTGGAACGCAGAGAATGGACCGGGTGAAGTAGCCCGTCCGCTTATCGAACGACGGGTTGAAGCGCAGATCCGCGTAGGCGTATGGGATGTTGATCGTCTGCCCGCTCCGGAACACCGCGCCCGCAATCCCCATGTGATTCGGCATGCGGATCTCGCCGATCGAATCCCCCATCGCCACGCGCGAAAACAGCTCGTTGGTTTTCTCGTCGTTCAGGAACAGCGTCGCGCGATCCGCCTCCAGCATGCGCGCCGCTTCGGTTACGACTTTGAGCAGCATCGTGCCGAGATCGATATCGGACGTCACGTCCGCCACCACGTCGAGAAACCGCATCTCCTGCTCGCGAGCCGCGTGCATGCGCTCCACGAACTGACGGCTGCGCAACGCCATCGCGGTGAGCTGCGTCATATCTTCCAGCAGCCGCAGATGGCTTTCATCGAACTGTCCGGATTTTTTATTGAGCATCTGCAGGACGCCGATGATCTCGCCCTTCACCGTGCGGATCGGCGCGCAGAGGATGCTCTTCGTGACGTAGCCGGTTTCCTGATCGATTTTCTGATTGAATCGCGGATCGCTGTAGGGGTCATGGACAATCGCCCCCACGCCCGTCGTGAAGACGTGGCCCGCGATGCCGACGTCATTCAGAATCCGGATCTCCCGCATTGTCGTGCCCTGCGCGACGCGCGAATAAAGCTCGCCGGTTCGCTCGTCATTGAGGAACAGCGTGCCGCGCTCCGCGCCCGTCTCCTCCGCGCTCACGGCCACGATGTTCTCGAGCATTTCCTCGAGCGTGTCATGCGCGGCCACTTCCTTCGCCACGCGCAGCAGCAGCTCCAGATGCCGCATGGTGGGCTGTTCGGCGCTGTTGACGGGCATGCGGGGAAGAGAACCCGACATCGCAAGTCCGGCCCCGCCGGGAGGACCGCTGCTATCGTGCATGGCTCTTCTCCAGCTCGTCCCGCAGCGCCACAATCATCTGTTCCAGATGCTGCAACTGATCGCGCGACGCCACACGCGCTTCCTGCATCTCATTGTGATGGCGCGTTCGCTGATTCTCGAGTTCATCCCGCAGCGCGGAAACGGTTTTCTTCAGTTGTGAGATTTCATCGCCTGATGCCGCCAGCGTTTCCTGCACCACCTGTTGCCGGTCGAAACGCAGCTGATCCATCTGAGTC
>CAZPZE010000534.1:0-6997 GCA_964590625.1 uncultured Solibacteraceae bacterium | reverse complement strand
GATTCAGTTGCAGGACGCAGATCGAACAGGCAACCGGTCGGCGTCCACTGCATCTTGCGCAGTTGCTGCGAGTGGCGCGCGGCGGCGACCAGACAGCGATCGACGAGCTCAGGCCCAAAACTTCCCTTTGGATGAGAAACGGGGCGCTGCTTGCAAGCGGTCTCGCGCTTGGTTTCGGAGCGCTGTATACCGGACGAAAACTGATGAGGTGAGGAATGCAGGAGATGAAAGCCGGGAGAGTTGTAGTGGTGACAGGCGGTTCGGCCGGCGTGGGCCGGGCAACGGTTCGCGCCTTCGCCAAAGAAGGAGCGCACGTCGGAGTGATCGCGCGTGATACCGAAGGCCTTCACGCAGCCGCACGCGAAGCGGATACATTGGGTGGGCGCGGGCTCGCGCTGCCGGCGGATGTCGCGAACGCGGATCAGGTGGAAGCCGCGGCAGCACGGATTGAAGAAGAACTCGGGCCTATTGATGTCTGGGTCAACAACGCGATGACGACAATCTTCGGGCGAGTGAGTGACGTGACGCCCGAGGAGTTCAGGCGCGCCACTGAGGTCACATACCTGGGAACAGTATATGGAACGATGTCCGCACTGCGCCGCATGCTCTCGCGAAACTCCGGACGAATCATTCAGGTGGGATCGGCGCTCGCCTACCGGTCGATTCCACTGCAGGCGGCGTACTGCGGGGCGAAACATGCGATCGCCGGATTCACCGATTCGCTGCGCACCGAACTGATTCACGATCGCAGGAACATTCACCTCACAATGGTTCAGTTGCCGGCCATGAACACGCCGCAGTTCACCTGGTGCCGTTCGAAGATGCCGCGACAGCCACAGCCGGTGCCGCCGATTTTTCAGCCGGAAGTCGCGGCGGAACGCATCGTCTGGGCGTCGCACCATAACCGGCGCGAAGTCTTCGTCGGCGCGCCGACGGTCCTTGCCATCGAGTCAAACAAAGTGGCGCCGGGAATTGCGGATGATTATCTGGGCCGCACCGGATTTGATTCGCAACAGACGCCGGATGCTGTTCCGACAAAGCGGCCCGACAATCTCTTCGAACCCGTTCCCGGCGATTTTGGGGCCCACGGGATTTTTGGCGATCGGGCGCACGCTCAGGCGGCAACCACATGGCTGTCGGAAAACAAAGGGCTGGCTGCGTTCGCCAGCGCAGCAGCTCTGGCGGCATTTGCATTCGTGATGAAGAGGTGAGCCCGGACTACAGCGATTGGCCCAATCGCTTCTCAAGCTGGCTGCGGTAGGTTCGGCTGATTTTTGGTCTGGAGCCGTCCTTGAGAACGACTTCGAATTCGCCATGCGAGATCGGCTCCAGGTGCTGGATGCTTTCCATGTTCACGATCGCCGAGCGATGGATGCGAACAAAACGGACAGGGTCAAGCTTCGCCTCCAGTTCGTTGAGCGCGGCGCGGTAGAGCACTTCCCTGCCTCCGATGTGCAGATTGGCGTAAACGCCGGCGGCCTCGATCCAGTCGATATCGGCGACCCGAATAAAGCGCGTTGAACCTCCGGATTTGACCACCAGACGATCGAGCGGCAGATCGCCTGCGGGCGCGGATGAAACCATGCGGAGAACGCGGCGGCCGAACTCGTGTACGCTGCGTTCGTCCATCCGGACGCTGACGCGCGCCATCGTCATCTCGAAACGTTCGTCGCTGAATGGCTTCAGGAGATAGTCGAGAGCATTCGCTTCGAAAGCGCGGATGGCATGCTCATCATACGCGGTCACGAAGACGGTGAACGGCATGCGCTCGGCGCCGATCTCTGCGATGACGTCGAGTCCCGTCCGCTCCGGCATCTGGACGTCGAGGAAGACGAGATCGGGCCTCCGGTTTTCGATGAGTTCCACGGCGGCAAGCCCGTCCGACGCCTCGACGATCGAGGCAACCTGAGGGTCGCGGCGGAGCAGATCGATGATCCGCTGTCTCGCGGGCGCTTCGTCATCGGCCACGAGAACGCAAAGGCCTTCAGACTCCGGCAGCGGCATTCGCTTCCTTCATTCCTTCTCCGCCATCGGTTGTTACTTTGCCGCCAGGCGAATCCCTTCGGGATCAGCCAGGCGCAGCATCAGTCCCCATCCGTAAAAATTGTTCGCAATCGCGATTGAGACCTCATTATCGCCGGTTTCGAGCGGCAGGTTGAACGAGCCATTCTCGAGAGAGCAGCGGCCGTCCGGAGTTTTTCTCGATGCCGGCGAATCGAACAGGTTCTTATCGGCATACACCAGTTTTCCGTTCACGAAGACCCAGACTTCGCGCGTCCAACCGATGTCCACCTTTCTTGTCTGCTTCATTTCCGAAGTAATCGTCGTCTTCAGCCATGCGACGGCGCGATTGGGCCCCTGCACGGGCAGGCCGTATTCGCGGCTGAGATTGATCAGGCCACCGCGTTCAGCGCCGATCGTCTTCCATTCTGACGAAGCGGCGGGCATTTCGTTATACGCGGGGTCCTTGCCGGCCAGGAGGCTGGAATAGGCCGACAATCGCCAGTTGCGGACAATGCCTCGATTCTCTTCGGAAGGATCAGGCGCCGGTTCGGGTGACAGACCATCCACCGCATCGGGAGTAATCACGAAGTTCGCGAACGTGCCGGGGCCTTCAAGGTGCAGGCTTCCCTTCAATGCATCGCCTTCGAGCCGGCCGATTTCGAGGGTGGGCGATGAAGCGTCGTTCACGAAGACGTTCATTCGGCGGCCGGAGATGACCATCCTGATGTGATTCCATCCGTTCTCGCGCAGTTGAGCGCGATTTTCATACTGCGGGTAGAAATCCCACAGCAGGACGCCATGCGTCTGCGGCGCGTACTGCATGCAGGCGCGGAAGGCAGGACAGTTTGGATCGGGTCGGAGATAGAGGAGCTCGAAATTGTCCTTGTCCTGCTGACGAAATGCGATGCCCGGCGCGCCGCGGCCGACAGTCAGCACGTCGAATTCAATCGTTCCGTTGGCGAACGTGACATCCTTGAGCGCGGCTTCACCGTTGTTCAGCCGCATCAGGCCGTGAAAGAAACCAAGCTGCTGCAGGAACTCGGCGTTCTCCTTCGTCTGCCAGTGTTCCGCGGTCATGGGGATCGTGTTTGGTTCCGCGGCGCAGGTAAACGGAAGAGCCGACAGGATGCAGAGCGAGAGAGCCAGTTTCGTCATGATCCCAGCGTACGGGCGGCCGGCAACACTGGCGAGTAAAAGGTTACGAAACGGACAGGCGTGTTGTAGAGCGGTCCTGCGTGCTTCACTTATGTTAATAAGGTGAAGATCCTTTTCTGCGATATCGACGGCGTCCTCAACAATCCGGGCTGCTATTCGCGGCGAACGGCGAACGGGACGCCCGCCGATCCGAAATGCATCGCGGCACTCAATCGAATTCTGCAGGCGACGGGCGCGCGGATCGTCTTGAGTTCCACGTGGCGAATCGATGGCATGGAATTCTGCAATGACCGCTTCGCCGAATGGGGAGTTGTCGCCGCGATCTTCGATGTTACTCCCCAGCTGGATTTCAGCCCACGCGGTCATGAGATTGACGCCTGGCTGAAAGCGTGCGAAGAAGAAATCGAAGCCTTCGTCATTCTGGATGACACCGCCAACATGTATCCTCACCTCGATCGCCTCATACTCACGGAAGAAAGCTGCGGGTTGACCGAAGAGGACGCGGACCGCGCGATCGCAATACTTCTGGGCGCCGGATGTAATCCGGCTGTAACAGGTATTGTGCGAACCTGAGTGTTCGTACCGAATGAAGTTTTCCCGAATTGCTTTCGCGGTGTGTCTTCCGCTCGCTTTCTCATTCACAAGCCATGCGCAGGATTCGGAGCGCTGGAACCTCTACTATCAGGCGACTTCCATCGGCGATTATCACGGAACCTTCACGGCGCCCTACAGCGGTCCGCTGAGCCTGCAGGACAATCCCGAGCGCGACGTTTCGCTCACGACGACGCTCTTCTTTACCGCCCGCATCGAGCAGAATACCTTCCTGATTTTTAATCCCGAGATTGCGGGTGGCAAAGGGTTCAGTGGCGTGACCGGCATCGCGGATCCGCCGAACGGCGAGATCCCGCGAGTGGCCGCCGCGACGCCGAAGCCCTATCTGGCGCGCCTTTACGTCCAGCACGATTTCGGATTCGGGCAGGAGAAAGAGCATGTCGATAGCGACGAGAATCAGCTCGCCGGCGAGCGCCCGATGAATCGCTACTCGGTCTACGCCGGCCGGTTCACGATCACGGATTTCTTCGACTCCAACGCTTATACGCACGATCCACGCACGCAGTTCATGGCGTGGGGCGTGATGTACAACGGCGCGTGGGATTATCCGGCGGATACACGCGGCTACACCTGGGGAATCGTACAGGAACTGCACACGAAACGCTGGGCGTTCCGCTATGGCATCGTCGCCGAGCCTACGTTCGCGAATGGCTCGCATTTCGACCGCCGGTTGTATCGCGATCACGGTCAGGTGTGGGAAGCGGAGCGCCGCTATTCCCTGCACGGCAGGGATGGGGCGGTTCGCGTCCTCGGCTATGACAACCGCGATCAGGGCGGCAGCTACGGAGAAGCACTCCGGCTTGCCGCGGCGACACACACGACGCCCGACGTCACGCAGACCTTGCGTCCCGGCATGCTCAAGTACGGCGCCGGGATCAGCTTCGATCAGGCGCTCGGCGGTGGCGTTGGAGTTTTCGCGCGCTGGGGATGGAATGACGGCGCAACGGAAAGCTTCGCCTTCACGGCGATCGACCGGCTGGCGAGCGGCGGCGTCTCCGTACAGGGCTCACGATGGCATCGCAGAGATGATGTGGCGTCCACGTCATTCACAGCAGGCGGACTTTCGGACATTCACAAGCAGTATCTGGCGGCAGGCGGTCTCGATTTTCTGATCGGCGACGGAAGATTGACGTACGCTCCGGAGTATGTGTGGGAAAGCTACTATTCGGCTCGCCTTGCCCCCGGTTTTTTCGCCACGTTCGATATCCAGCGGGATGAGAACCTCGCGTACAATCGCGACCGGGGCCCGGTGACGATTTGCAGCCTGCGGCTCCATATGGAGTTCGGGCTGAAGCCGTGGCTGCGGAAGATCTGAACGCCCGCTACGGTACCCAGATCTGATAGACGATCCAGCAAAGCGCCGTCCCGATCGTGAGCGCGATCATCCCGGCGCGCAGCCGCTTGTGCAGGAAGAAAATCAGCACGAGTCCGGTCAGCGATACGAATGTCATCAGCGCGGCTGAGACGTCGATCACCCCCGACCACGCTTTGCCGGTATCGCGGCCTTTGTGGAGGTCGTTGATAATTGCGACGAAACCGAGCCGGTTTTCAAGCAGTTCGTACTTGCCTGTCGCGCGGTCCGCGAATCCGTCGGCGGAGTAGCCTGGCCCTTTGAACGAAATCTGGACCTGATCGTCATCCACGCGGAAATCGCTCAGGGCTGCGCGAATGTGGTGGCTCGATCGCAGCGCGGCGATCAACTCGTCCTTGTGCGCATCGGGCGCCTTCATCCACGCGGCGCTGAAGGTCCCCGTAAAACGCTTTGTCTTCGCCTCACCGGTGAACGCCGCCTGGTGATTCAGCGTGATACCGGTGACGGCGAAGAAGAGAAGGATGGTGAAGCTCACCATCGAAAGATAAGTATGGAGCCAACGCGACCAGTGCGCCGTTTTTCGCTTCCACAGCGGATTGTGCTGGGGCGGCGTCTTTGCGCCTCCGGACGCGGGCGCCTTATTTTCCGCCAGACTTGTGGTAGTCAAATGTCGCGCTCGCTATTTCGATATTTCCCGGGAACGTCTCCTTCGCGGGCGTCCCGTTGAAATCAAACTCCTTCTTGAACAGCTGATGCGTGCCGTGCTCGCGGGCCACTTCGAGAAAGACAGTGTATTTTCCATCCTTCACGGTTTTGCCCGCGTTGTCCTTGCCGTCCCACTTGAGAGAGTACTTTCCGGGGCCGCGCGTGGCGCTCGAAACGGAGCGCACGATTTCCTTGCCTTCCGCCATCGCGCGCATGCGATCCGAGCGGTACCACGATTTCATTTCCGTGAGATAGCGGTCTTCGTGATACCAGAGCGCAATCGTCTTCACCTGGAAATGATCGGCATCTTCCACCCATGCTGCGATGAAGGGGCGCTTCGCAAAGCCCCGGGGCTGGGCGATCTCAAAGTCGATCGTGAGCTCCATGGAGGGATCCCACAAGCCGCTGGCTGCCCCCGTCGCGAAGGCAGCGCGCGAAACCACGGGCTTCGTCACTGCCGCTACTTCGTACGAGCGCCATTCATCGTTGGTCACACGCTCGCCGTTCTTTTTCACGAGCAGATAAGCGACGCCAGGCATGGACGCCGCAAGTCTGGCGCTTTCCGAGGGATTCAGGATCGAAAACGCCGTCGCGAGCGCGCCGGCATCCGCCGGATTGGACGCGATTACCGTGGAACTGACCACGTCCTGCGCCGGAGCGCCGGTGCGTGGATCGACGATGTGCGAATAGTGGCGGCCGTCAATCGTAACCCCGCGGCGGTAATCGCCGCTGGTGGCGATGGCGCGATCGCGGAGCACAACGCGGGCGATCGGATCCGCATTGTCCTGCGGGGAGTGCGGATCGGCAATATCGACCGGCTCGGCGTGCTCACCGCGAACCGCAATATCGCCGCCGATGTTCACTACAGCGCCGGAAACACCGGTGCGCATGGCCGCGTCAGCCGCGCGATCGATAATGTAACTCTTGGCCATCGCGGCGAAGACGAGAGGTGTATCACCCGTGCGCGTGGCGGTGCGGGTGAGCCGATCGAGCTCCCACTGCGGTTCCCGAGCTGTGGCCACGGCGGTGGAAAGTTCTTCGCGTGACGGCAGCCGGCTCTCGCGAGCGGCCGCCTGCCAGACCTCGATGACAGACTGCGCCGCGGGATTCACGGCGCCACGGGTGCGCACGCGCCACTGATCGTAGAGCGCGAGCACGCGGAACAGATCGGGCGATACGCGAACCGCCTGTCCGTTCGTGCGCTGCCAG
>CAZPZE010000533.1:0-2125 GCA_964590625.1 uncultured Solibacteraceae bacterium | reverse complement strand
CGGACAGCACTGGGGATTTCGCTCGGGCTGCATACCGCATTCTTCGCCGCGCTGATGTACTCGCCCACGATTCCGCTGAAGGTTCCGGACAAGTCGCCGAGCGAATACCAGCAGGAGTTTGCCGGGAAGGAAGACCAGATCGTCTGGTACCACTTCAGGAAGCTGCCGGAGATTCGTCCGCCGGAACGGAAGGCGCAAAGGCGGCCGCTGCGGGCAGAGACGAAGGCGGAGCAGGCGATCGTGTCATCGCCGAAGAATGCGCCGAAGCGCCAGCAGGTTGTGATTGCGCCTGTTCCCGACATTGCACCTCCTCCTCTCGATCTGCCCAATCTGATCGCGGTCAAGTTACCTCCGAAAGCTTTCACGACGCCTCCCGATCTCGTGCGGCCAGAGGCGGCGAAGATCGATGCTCCCGATGTACCGGACGCGAAGTACGAGCCGATCGCGAAGGCGGAACTGCCGGTGGACCGGCTGCCATCGAGGGCTTACGTTCCACCCGCGCCGGTGCAGCCGAAACCCGCGGCGCGGATTGAGATGCCGACCGAAGCTCCGTCGGAAGCGTATGAGGCAAAGCTCGTTCCATCCGATATTCCTTCCTCGCGACTGCCGTCGCGAAAGTTCGTTCCTCCCGCAGTACAGAAGCGCGCGGAGGCTCGCCAGATACAGGCCGTGGATGCGGCCGAACCGACGGTCACTTCGCCGATGGCGTCCGCTTCGCTGCTTCCCTCGGCGAAGCTGCCGGTGCGAGCGATTGCGGCGCCAACGATGGATGGGCCACCGGGCGATGTGACGATGGCAATCGCGGGGCTGAAGCCTTCGAACGTGCCGGTGCAGCTTCCGGCGGCTGCAAGTCCGGCGCAGTTCTCGGCGGGCGAGAAGGTGCGTGCGGAAGGAGCGACATCGGAGGGCAGCGGGAAAGTGGCGGCGGTGGTCCCCGATCTGTATGCGCGCGGACCGAATACACCGGCGAAGCCTGATCTGCTCGCGATGAGCATAGCGCCGCGATCGACGCAGGCGCTGATCGATGACATGGCTCGCCGCCGGGAGCCGACGGCCAGTTTCAGCGCTTCGCCGGGCGCTACGCGCGTGACGAACGCTCCCGATCCGCGGTTCAACGGGCGCGAAGTTTACATGATGGCGATCCAGATGGCGAACCTCACGAGCGCTTCGGGAAGCTGGCTGATGTGGTATTCGGAACGTACGGCGCGCTCGGCGGCAACCGCTCCTATCGCGGCGCCGGTGCCGCATCGCAAGGTGGACCCGCGGTACGATCCGGCGCTGATCGCGGAGCATGTGCATGGGCGCGTGCAGCTCTATGGCGTTATTGGGCGCGATGGTCATGTGTCCGGAATTGAAGTTCTGCGCGGTGACGATGTGCGTCTGGACCGGAGCGCGGAAGAGGCGCTGTCAAAATGGGAGTTCTACCCGGCGACGCGGAATGGCGTGCCGATAGACGTAGATGTGGTGGTCGAGATACCGTTCGTGATCGCGCCGCCTCCGCTGAAATGACCGTCACTGGAAGACAACACCTCATTTTTGACGCCGACGATACGCTCTGGGAGAACAATATCTACTTCGAGCAGGCGTTCGATGAATTCTGCGCATATCTGAATCATTCCTCTCTGACTCCGGATGAGATCCGGTCTGTGCTGGATGACATCGAGATCGTGAACAACAGGATTCATGGCTACGGCGCTCTCAACTTCGCGCGGAATTTAGCGGAGTGCCTGGTGAGGCTCGCGGAGCGGGCGATCGATGAGCATGACATTGCGCGGGTGAAGGCGCTGGGACACCGGATTCTGGAGCAGGAGGTGGTGCTGATGGCTGGGGTGGCGGAGACGCTGCCTTTGCTGGCGGAGAAGCATGAGCTCACGATGTTCACGAAGGGGCATCCGGAGGAGCAGAACCGGAAGATTGATCTTTCGGGGCTGCGGCCGTTGTTTGCGCATTGCGAGGTGGTGAAGGAGAAGAATCGCGAGGCGTATTTACGGCTGGCCGAGGTGAGGGGATTCGACCATCGGCATACGTGGATGATCGGGAATAGTCCGAAGTCGGATATTAATCCGGCGGTGGAGGCGGGGTTGAGGGCGGTGTATGTGCCGCATGAACGCACGTGGACCCTGGA
>CAZPZE010000532.1:0-4390 GCA_964590625.1 uncultured Solibacteraceae bacterium | reverse complement strand
ACGCCAGATAATTCGCCTTCACCTGCGGATTAATCCTGCCCTCGAAATTCCGGTTGCCGCTCAGCACCGCCGCCACCACCAGATCATCCGACTTCACCGCCGCCGATACCGGCTCCGGCAGCGGACCGCTATTGCCGATACAAGTCGTGCACCCGTAGCCCACCAGATTGAGCTTCAGCTTCTCGAGCGGCTCCATCAGCCCCGCCTTCGAGAGATAGTCGTAAACCACTTTCGATCCCGGCGCCAGGCTCGTCTTCACCCACGGCTTGCTCGCCAGCCCCTTCGCCACCGCCTTCTTCGCCAGCAACCCCGCGCCCATCATCACCGACGGATTCGACGTATTCGTGCAGCTCGTGATCGCCGCGATCACCACCGCGCCGCTCGTCAGCTCGCTCGATTTCCCCGCCGGCGCATCCTTAAATGCCGAATGGAAATTCGCCTTCACTTCCGGCAGCGTCAAACGATCCTGCGGACGTTTCGGCCCCGCCATCGACGGCACCACCGTCCCCAGGTCCAGCTCGAGCGACGATGGAAACACCGGATCGGGCGACGCATCCGTCCGGAACAGCGTCTGTTCCTTCGAATACGCTTCCACCAGTTCCACCAGATGCGGATCGCGATTCGACGTCCTTAGATAATCAAGCGTCCCCGCATCCACCGGGAAGAACCCGATCGTCGCACCATATTCCGGCGCCATGTTCGCGATCGTCGCGCGATCCGCCACGCTCAGCGCGCTCAGCCCCGCGCCATAAAACTCCACGAACTTCCCGACCACGCCCTTCTTCCGCAGCATCTGCGTCACGGTCAGCACCAGATCGGTCGCCGTGCAGCCCGCCGCGAGCTTCCCATATAACTTGAACCCAACCACCTCCGGCAGCAGCATCGAAATCGGCTGCCCCAGCATGCACGCTTCTGCTTCAATTCCACCCACGCCCCAACCCACCACGCCGAGCCCGTTGATCATCGTCGTGTGCGAGTCCGTTCCCACCACCGTGTCCGGATAAACCGTGACCGCGCCATCCGCGCCCTTCGCCCGGAACACCACATCCGCCAGATATTCCAGATTCACCTGATGCACAATGCCCGTATCCGGCGGCACCACGCGGAAATTCTGAAACGCCGTCTGCCCCCACCGCAGCAGCATGTACCGCTCGCGATTCCGCTGAAATTCCATCAGCGCGTTCACACTGAACGCAGTGGGCGTCCCGAACTCATCCACCTGCACCGAGTGATCGATCACCAGATCCGCCGGCATCAGTGGATTCGCCTTCTTCGGATCCTTCCCCATCGCCTGGAGCGCATCGCGCATCGCCGCCAAATCCACTACACACGGCACGCCGGTGAAATCCTGCAGCAGCACCCGCGCTGGCATGAACTGAATCTCTTTGGCGGTCTCTCCGGTATGTCCTTTGGCCACTGCCTCGATATCCGAAGCATGCACCTTGCGCCCGTCCTCGCATCGGAGCAGATTCTCCAGCAGAATCCGATGCGAAACCGGCATGCGCGAAACATTCGCGATACCTTTCTTCTCCAGCGCCGCAAGGCTGAAATAGCGATAATCCCCGCCCCCAACCTTCAGGTTTGCGGCCGCTCCAAAACTGTTCTGGCTCATGAGTAGTCTTCAATATAACGCGGCATGGGCAACAGTTCCCCCAAACGGCCACTCGAATCCACCCGCCCGTACTGCCATTCGTTAGCGCGGAAAATCCTACCGGGTTTTCCGCCCCCTTCAAGGTAATTCCTGGACTTTTATTGATAACCAATGAACCAACTGGCTGCCATCGAATGGCACATTTTTTCCTATAACCGGCAAGATTACGTGATGACCCGCACATTGGATACCCCAATGCGTTACTCGTGGGAGGGAGGACGTCTCCCACCCGGTGTTATGCAAGTCAGGATGTGGAACGCGAAATACGAACTGCCGCATGACCGCAAGCCAGACGGATGGTTCATCAGCGCCTCGCTCCACATCATCTTTATCTGCGCTCTCATCGTGATTCAGCCGGGCACGAAAACACCCGAGCCTTACACGCGCATCGTCGCGATGCCGCTCGTCTACGTTCCGCCGGCCCCACACACACCTCTCGAAGCCCCGCCCGTGCGCGTTCGCCGCGAGTTGCCGCCGGTGATTCGCCCCAAAGCCGCGCCGCCCGAAATCGAGACGCCCGCGCCGCCGCCTCCGCCGAAAGAAATCGCGAAGCAGATGACGGCCCCCATTCCGGTGCAGCACCCGAAGCCCGCATCCATCGCGGCGCCGGACCCCGCCCCGCAACTCGCGCTCGCGCAAACACCAATTCAAACCGCGGACCTCAAGACTCCCAATCTCCCAGGCCGCCCCGCACCGCCAGTGAAAACCGGGGTGTTCGATACCGCAGGACAGTCAACCAACGGCCACACGCCTTCACCGCGCCTCGAAGTGCAAACCGGCGGATTTGATGCCCTCCGCGGCAGCGGCGGACTCGCCGCGAAAGGCGCATCTTCCGGATCCGTTCACCTCGGCGGCTTCGGCGATTCCAATTCAGGCAGCGTCGGCCACGGCTCCGCCGGCGGACAGGTCGTCGCCAGCGCAGGCTTCGGCAATGGCGCCGAGAGAACCGCGTCGAACCCCACGCATCGCGCCACATCCGCGCCCTCCGAAACGCCCGTCGAAGTTCTCTGGAAACCGAAGCCCGCCTACACCGCCGAAGCCCGCGAGAAAAAACTTGAAGGCGCCGTCACTCTCGAAGTCGTCTTCCACGCCAGCGGCCAGGTGCAGGTCCTCCGAGTCGTCCACGGCCTCGGCGCCGGGCTCGATGAGTCCGCTCGGGACGCCGCCCAGCAAATCCGTTTTCGCCCCGGCAAAAAAGACGGCGTCCCCGTCGACCGCACGGGGCTTGTCCAGATCACATTTGAGCTTTCCTGATGGAGGTCTTTCTATGATCAATCGATT
This sequence comes from uncultured Solibacteraceae bacterium, assembly GCA_964590625.1. Lineage (GTDB taxonomy): Bacteria > Acidobacteriota > Terriglobia > Bryobacterales > Bryobacteraceae > BOG-234. The sequence goes on along the minus strand of CAZPZE010000532.1, from coordinate 1,458 downwards.
CGCCCCGGCCATGCTCCTGGGTGCCTGCTTCGCTCTCTGCGCTTCCGCGCAGACCATGACGCCCGATCAGGTGCTCGACGAAGCCATCGCCCACGAAAGTACTCTGCTCTCCGTCCTCCAGGCGCGAACTCCCGTCGCCGAAACCTACATCCAGGAATTGACCGCCGATCCCGACTTCGGCACCGTCCCCGTCACCGACCATTACTTCCTCGGCAAGATCGATCTCTCGCACGGCATCAGCGACACATCCTATCTCCAGAAGGCTTCCACCAGCAGCAAATTCGATCTCTTCTCCCGCTTCCTCACCATCCAATATCTGCCCAAAGGCTTCGCCCAGATGATGCTCCTCGATGGCGGCACTTTCGATCGCAATCACTACGAATTCAAATTCCTGCGCCGCGAATTCCTCGGCGACGTCCGCACGCTCGTCTACGCCGTCACGCCCATGAAGAGCGCCGGCCCCGGCCATTTCATCGGCCAGATCTGGATTGAAGACCGCGGCTGCAACGTCGTTCGCTTCAACGGAACCTACAGCGGCTCCTCAAACCGGAACATGTATCTGCACTTCGATAGCTGGCGCATCAACGCCGGCCCGGATCTCTGGCTGCCCTACGAAGTCTACAGCGAAGAGTCCCACATGACGGACTTCATGAAGATCCACAAAGCGCACTTTAAAGCCCTCACCCGCTTCTGGGGATACACCGCGCCCGAAGAGCGCCAGAGCGAGCTCACCGGCCTCACCGTCCAAACCGGCGATATCGAAGACAAGAGCCCGCAGGCCGCCGATCCCTCGCCCGTCGAAAGCCTCCGCGCCTGGCAGCGTCAGGCGGAAGACAACATTCTCGATCGCCTCGAGCGCGCCGGCCTTATCGCCCGCGCCGGCGGCCTCGACAAGGTTCTCGACACCGTCATCAACAACCTCGAAGTCACCAACAACCTCAACATCCAGCCCGAAGCCCGCGCGCGAGTGCTCCTCACCACGCCGCTCGAATCGTTCACAATCGGCAACACCATCGTGATCAGCCGTGGCATGCTCGACACGCTGCCCGATGAAGCCTCGCTCGCCGCCATCCTCGCGCACGAACTCGCCCACATCGCCCTCGGCCACACCACCTCAACCGACTTCGCCTTCGCCGACCGCCTGCGCTTCGACGATGACCACATCGTGAAGCACTTCGATCTCGCCCGCACGCCGCAGGAAGAAGAAGCCGCCAACAAAAAGGCCGTGGAAATCCTCCAGCAGTCTCCTTATAAGGACAAGCTCGCCGAAGCCGGCCTCTTCCTCAAAGCGCTCGGCAACGAAGCCACGCGTCTGCCGTCACTCACTCATCCGCTCTTCAGCAACAAGATGGTCGTCGGACACGACGTCACCCGCATGGCCGCCCTGATGCAGACCGCCCCGCAGCTCCAGACCACGCGCGTCGATCAGATCGCCGCCCTCCCCCTCGGCTCGCGCAC
>CAZPZE010000531.1:0-3915 GCA_964590625.1 uncultured Solibacteraceae bacterium | reverse complement strand
GATGCTGATCACCGACACCTGGAACTGCATCTTGACCGCCTTCGGGTCGAGCTTCTGCATCAGGTGGTCGTAGATGAGGACGTCGTTAATCCTGACGAACTCGCCGTCGTGGTTATGGAACCCCATCTGCACGCCGCTCTTCAGAGATTGCTCTCCGGCCCTGTTCAGGTCGTCGCATGCGCGGTCCCAATCGGACAGACTGGCGTTCTGTCGCGGAATCGGCATGCTGGCCAGAATCATCTGCTTCATCCCGAGTTCCTTCGCCCACGCTATCCGCTCGTCCAGGTTGTTCTTCAGCTCCGGCATCCCGTAATGGCAGCTCTCCGCCACGATGTTATTCGAATCCAGCAGTTTCTTCAGATCGGCCGGCTTGTAATCCTTGAATCCGGCGAACTCGCGGTAGCTCCAGGGCGAGCAGAGCTCGATCCGCCGCGTGCCAATGCCCGCAAGCGCCTTCAGCGTCCCCGGAATATCCCTGGAGAAGTCGTTCCGGAATGGGTACGTCTGCGTTCCCGGCGGAATTCCCATCGCCTCCGCCGGGAGGCGGAAAGAAGAAGCCGTCAGCAATGCTGCGCCGAGGAAGGTCCTTCGCGAATGAATAGACATGCGCCGGAATTCTATCACGGCTGCACCGCATCCGGTATTCTGCGACAATATGCATGTTCGACGGGCCAGTGATTGGGCCACGACTTTTCCCGGGAAGGACTCACCAATGCGATACACGTGCACGGCGATTGCGTTTTTAGCGCTCACCTTTGCTCCGATGGGGATTGCGCAGCAGAGCGGTCCCTACAAAGTTCTGAAGAAAGCGAGGACCGGCGGCGAAGGCGGGTGGGACTACATCTATGCCGATGTGACCGGACGGCGGCTTTTTATCCCGAGGGGAGCCGTGCGCGAGGAGGCGGCTACCGCAACCACACCGGCGATTGCCGCGATGCCGGAGCGGCTGACGATCTTCAATCTCGATACGCTCGAACCGGCCGGGGAGATCAGCGGTATTGGCGGGAACGGGACGGCGGTGGACCCGAAATCGGGCCATGGCTTTACAAGTGATCATCCTCAGGTTTCGATGTTCGATACCAAAACACTCACGAAGATCAAATCGATTGATGTGGGCGATGCGCGGCCCGACGGCATCCTCTTCGATGCTTTCAACCAGCGCGTCTATGTGTTCAGCCACCCGACAAAGAACGCGACGGTGATCGATACGACAAACGGAAATGTGGTGGGAACGATCGATCTGGGTGGCGTGCCCGAGGAAGGGATTGCCGATGGGGAAGGCATGCTCTATGTCGTGATGCAGGATGCGATCGGCAGCGTGACAGCGGTGGACGTGAAGCAGATGAAGGCCGTGGCGCATTATTCGTTTGTCGACAAGGGCGGGTGCAACGGGCTGGCGCTCGATCCGAAGAATCGGATTCTGTTCGCGGCGTGCAGCCGGTCAGGCAGCGAAGGATCACAGACAGCGCAGCCGACGATGGTGATTCTGAGCGCCAAAGACGGGAAGATTCTCACGACGCTGCCGCTGGCCGGGGGTTCCGATGGAGCGGTGTTCAATCCCGCCACCATGGAAGCTTTCAGCACGGGAGGGAATGGAACGCTGACCGTGGTGAAGGAGAAGTCGCCCACGGGTTTCGAGGTGGAGCAGGATCTCGATACGATGAACGGCGCGCGCACGGTGACGCTCGACAGCAAAACCGGTCATTTGTTTACGATGGCGCAGGAACGAGGACCGGCGCCGCCGTCATCCACCGGCGGCCGCGGCCGCGGAGGCCCGATTGTGCCGGGCTCGTTCACGATATTGATGATCGGGAAATAGGGAGAGCTTGTATTTCAGCTCGCTCACGCGAGAGACAGATTTCGGCACTGGCGGAAAAGGATGCTGACCGTCACTTCAACTCCTTCAGATACGCCAGCAAATTCTCAACGTCCGCATCTGAATAGCGTTCCAGCAATTTCAGGTGAGCATTCAGACCCGCGCTCCTCGCCGCATCGGAAACGGCGTTGGCTGCCTCGGGACGCAGCAAACGCCGGCGCAACTCTGCCGCGGAGTACTTTGCGCTGACTCCCCGTAGATTCAGCGCACCGTCGTGACAGGAATTGCATTTCCCAACCCCTTCAAAATAGGCCCGGCCTTTCGTCGGATCGCCGCTCGTTGCTTCCTGAACGGCGGTCAGTTCACGGTAACGCCCCTGTTGACGAAGATAATGAATGTACGCTGCGAGATCGGAGATCTGCCGGTCAGTGTAGTCGGCATATTGAGGCATCGCCGTTTGAAGGTTCGGCAGGCCAGCCCGCACGATCGGTCCGATCAGATTGCCTCCTTCATCCTTCCCGACCAGAGGCAGGTGCAATAAATCAGCCGCTCCCATCGCTGCGCCGGTAAGGTCGATTCCATGGCAGAAGTGACACGAACTGAGCACATAGACGGTTCGTCCGCGCTCCAGCTCCGGAGTAGGCGCCGGAAATCCGCCGGCATCGCGTTGACCGGCAGACTGCGCGAAAAACAAACCTGCGCTCAGGATGCCTCCGGACAGCACTCGCAGGAGCATCATGCCAGAGCCTCCCGGCAATAGTCGAGACATCGTTTGACTTCTTCGGTCGAGGAGCGAAACGAGCCGTATTCATATTCGATGTAGCAGCGGATGGGGTACTTTTTGTCTCGAATCAGCCGCAGCACGTCGCGAATCGGTGTGTCGCCCTGGCCGAAGGGCATGTTGCGCCCGTTGTTCCGCTTGCGATCGCGCACGTGGATATTGACGATGCGGTCATGGTGCTTCTCGATGAAGCTCAGTGGATCATTATTGCCCGCCACGAAATGGCCGATATCCAGGGTTGCTTTGAACCACGGCGACATGGCCAGCGCCGTTTCGAAACTCGCCGGAGTGGCGAACTGGTCTGGGTCGGCCAGATTGTTGTGGTTGTGCATCGCGACGAAGAACTGATGCCGTTCGACAAACGGGATCAGCCGCCGGGCTTCACTCAGCACGGTCGATGAGCTGAAGCCGGCGGCGCCCAGTTCCTTCGCCGCTGCGAATGTACAATCGCGTTCTTCATCCGTGAAAGTTTCGTTGAAATTCACGTTGTAGAGCCAGATGCGGAGTCCTGCGTCCTCGAACTGTTTTCGCACCCGGCGGTAGTACTCGGGCTTCGCCGAAAGTCTCCAGCGTCTCGCTTCCTCGCGCATCTTTGTATAGCCGGCAGCGCGGCGCGTGGCGACCCACCATCCCGTCGCGTAGCTTCCCATCGGCTCTACGTGACCCGACATGATCTCGCATTCCACGAGCCCGGCGCTTCGCATGTCATCGATCAGAGTCGGAATGAGCGCGGCGTCCCCGGCTGGCGGCAGATCGTGAAACGAGAATGTCTCAACGCCAATCCGCACTCCGCGGATGGATTCCACACGTGGCGCCGCCTTAGTCTGCGCATTCATCGCGCCGGGAAGGAAAAGAGAGGTAAAAAGAAAATCGCGACGATCCATATGCCGCTCTATTTCATGCCCTTGAGATAGGCGAGCAGATTCGCCACATCCGTCACGGTGTAATTCTCCAGCAGTTGGGAATGCCGCTGGCGCGCCGCGGCCAGCTTGCTGTCGTTCTTTTGATCCAGCTTCCAGGAGGGCACGGCGTCCACGAAATCGGGATACAGCACTTTCGCCGTAAGGGTGGGTCCGCTGTATTTGTGCACAGCCTGCGACAAGTCGCTGTTGCCCTGATGACACGTCCGGCAGTTCACGTCGGCGTACTCTTTGCCGGCGGCCGCATTGCCGTTCTGCAGCTCTTTCGATTCGATCAGTTCTTTATAGCGGCCCTGACGACGCGCGTAATGAATGTAGCGGGCGATGTCCTCAATCTGCGCGTTGCTCAGGTCAGAGAATTGCGGCATCGGCGAAAGCTTCGCTGTCTGGGGAATCCC
>CAZPZE010000530.1:0-2187 GCA_964590625.1 uncultured Solibacteraceae bacterium | reverse complement strand
TCAGCATCGCCTCGGTACCTGTCAGAGCCTGATCAAGTCCTGGACTTACATGCCCCTTGCGAGGGCCGGCAGAATCCAATGTCGCCGCTTTTCAGTCGACGCAATTGCAGTATAACAGGATTGCAGTCCGCATCCCATTGCGAGACTAATCCAGTCCGCATCCCATTGCGAGACTAATCTTCGAAGCGAGTTCGCAGATCCTGGAATTACTGAGTTGCCGCAAGCGGGAACGCGGCTCAACAAGAGAATCCTTACGAACGACAGTAACGTCCTCTGCCCGTGCCGCGCAGTCCGACGGCAATCCGGTTTCTCCCGCGGAGAGAAAAATGTGAGTTGGGTAACCCTTGTGAATACTGGTTGTCAGCGGTACCACCAGCACAGTGTCAGCGCGCGGGTGGCGGTTGCGCTCATCGATGGAAACGACGATGACAGGGCGGCGCCCTTTTCCAGGCGGATCGGTGTGCATCTGAACAAACCAGATCTGGCCGCGAAAAGGAACGCTCCCGGCAGAGATCACTTCCCATCCTCAGCAGGAAACTGGCTCATCGCGAAATCTCCCCACTCCTGAAGTTCCTGAGCTTCCTGATCTGATAGACGCGAATAGTATGCCTCCACCGCCTGACCCAGAGACTGACGCTCCTGTTCGCGCCGAACGTGTTGAATCATCTCATCCAGAATTGAAGACACTGAGACCCCTCGCCGCATCCTGGATATGTTCTCCAGAAACACGATTGATTCATGGGACAGCGTATAGCTCTTCTTCGTCTTCCGCCTGTCTTGTCCGGAGGTCCTACTTATCATCCTACCAATTATCGTACCAGGCGGTCGCTTAAAAAAACCGCGGCCCCTTTCGGAGCCGCGGTTCTCACTGCTTTCCAACTGAAGGACTGGTTTAGTAGTCCATGCCTTCCGGACCATGGCCATGGCCGCCGGGAGCCGGAGCGGGCTTCTTCTCCGGAATCTCGCAGACCATCGCTTCGGTCGTCAGCATCAGACCGGCGATCGACGCCGCGTTCTGCAGAGCCGAGCGCGTCACCTTGGCCGGATCGATCACGCCCGACTTCACCAGATCCTCATAGGTATCGGTCTGGGCGTTGTAGCCGAAGTGAGCGTTATCGTTCTCGCGGATCTTGCCGATGATGATGGCGCCTTCCACACCGGCGTTGTTGACGATCTGACGGATCGGCTCTTCGCAGGCGCGCTTGATGATGTCGATGCCGATCTGCTCGTCGCCAGCCGCTTTCAGCTCAGCCAGCTTCTTCGACGCGCGCAGCAGAGCCACGCCGCCGCCCGGGACGATGCCTTCTTCCACAGCCGCGCGGGTCGCATGCAGAGCATCTTCCACGCGGGCCTTCTTTTCCTTCATTTCGGTTTCCGTCGCCGCGCCCACCTTGATGATCGCCACGCCGCCGGCCAGCTTCGCCAGCCGCTCCTGCAGCTTCTCGCGGTCATAGTCCGAGGTGGTTTCCTCGATCTGGGTCCGGAGCTGCTTGATGCGGCCTTCGATCGCCTTCTGGCTGCCGCTGCCGTCCACGATCGTCGTGTTGTCTTTGTCGATCGTGATGCGCTTCGCGCGGCCCAGGTCTTCCAGCTTCACGCCTTCCAGCTTGATGCCGGTCTCTTCCATGATCGACTTGCCGCCGGTCAGAATCGCGATGTCTTCGAGCATCGCCTTGCGGCGGTCGCCGAAGCCCGGAGCCTTCACAGCCGCGGCGTTCAGCGTGCCACGGAGCTTGTTCACCACGAGGGTCGCCAGCGCTTCGCCGTCGACTTCTTCCGCGATGATCAGCAGCGGACGGCCGGCGCGCGCGATCTGCTCGAGCAGCGGCAGCAGGTCCTTCATGTTGCTGATCTTCTTTTCGTGGATCAGGATGTACGGATCTTCCAGCACGCACTCCATGCGGTCCGGATCGGACACGAAGTAGGCCGAGAGATAGCCGCGGTCAAACTGCATACCGTCGACCGTCACGAGCTCGGTGGCCATCGTCTTCGACTCTTCGACCGTGATCACACCGTCTTTGCCGACCTTCTTCATCGCTTCGGCAATGGTGTCGCCGATCGTGTGGTCGCTGTTGGCAGAAATCGTGCCGACCTGAGCGATCTTGTCGCCGGAAACCGGCTTCGACATGCCCTTCACTTCTTCGGTCGCCACCGCAACGGCCTTTTCGATGCCGCGCTTCAGAGCCA
>CAZPZE010000529.1:0-2149 GCA_964590625.1 uncultured Solibacteraceae bacterium | reverse complement strand
TCAGGCGCGGGCCATGTTCGGACGTGAGCCAGTTCAGGCCGACGCGCGGCGTGGTGACTTCGCCGAAGCCTTCGGTCTTATCGAAGCTCAGACCGGCGGTTGCAGTGAGACGGCCGTTCGAATATTCGAGAAATGTGTTGCCGAGGAATGTGTTGCGAATGAGCGTATAGGATTGCGGGAGCAGACCGCCGTAGAGCGTGCCCTCCACATCGCCGTCTTCGCGGCGCAGTCCTGCGTTCACGGAAAACGCGAGATCTCTACTCAGTCTGAACCGGCTGCCGGCGTTGAACCGCACGCGCCGGAAATCGGAATCGGAGACGGAATCGGGCTGGCTGCCGAAGCCCGGCGGAAGCGAATCCAGAATCGCGGGAGTGAAGTTGTCGTCGGTTCGGCGAATCCAGTCGAGGTTGACGTCGTATGTCCACCAGGGACGTGCCTCGCCCTTGAGGCTCGTGCCGAGAATGAGCTCCTTCGCATCATCGCTCTGCGGCTGGCGCAGCAGCGCGAACTCCGGGCCGCCGCTGGCGGTGGGAAATCCGGCGCTCTCGTCATCGAGCCAGCGGGCGGTGAAATCGAGAATCGTGTGCTGGGTCAGGTTCAGGCTGCCGGCGAAGGAAAGCGAACTCACGGAATAGCCGTCGTCAAGCACCTGCTGACCCACATCGAGCCGCGAGCCGCCCACCGAATATTGCAGAGCCTTCCAGGTTCCGGACGCGCCCACCTGGAACTGCCGCCGCAGGAAATTCCCCAACTCTCCCGACGCCTGAATCAGCGACTTCTTCGCCCCCTTCCGCGAGATGAAATTGATGACGCCGCCGATCGCGTCGGATCCGTAGATGGAGGACAGAGGCCCGCGCACAATCTCCACCTGCTCTATATTGCTGACCGGCAGCGTGGTCAGATCGAACGCGCCGCCCAGGATGTTGGTGCTGTCGTTGACCGGAATGCCGTCGATCATCACAAGCGTGAAATTCGACTGGGCGCCGCGAATCGAGACGGTCGTCAGTCCTCCGCCCGCACCGGTTTGGGCGATCTGCAGGAACGGCGCGGCGCGAAGCAGGTCCGCCGCGTTATCGGCATGGCTGCTGTCGATGTAGTCGCGCGAAAGAACCGTGACCGACGCCGGAACTTCGGAAAGCGGCATCCCCTGCGCTGTGACGGTGACGACGGTGGGGCTTGGATTGTCCGGGTGCGGCGACTGTGCGAAAGCGAGAGAAGCTGCCAGCATCAGCCCAGCCAGAGTTCGGCCGGGCCGAAAAACGGGAAGCGGTTCCATATTTTTGCTTTCAGCAGGATATCAGCCGCTAGCCCTTTTTGTCGATGCGGAAATCGTCGAAGGCGGCGCCATGCGCTCCCTTGACCCAGACGCCGGTGCGCCCGGGAGCGGAAATGCCGGAATCGTCGGCCGTGAAAAGGCTGCGGTTACCGAAGAAGACCTGCATGCGCGGGCCGCGAAACGCGACCTTGATGAGGTGCCACTGCCCGGGGCGAATATCCTGTTTTCCGCCGGTGGAAATCACATCGGAAACGCCGTTGCGGACGCGGCGCAGCGTTACATTGCCCTCATCGTTCAGGCTGAGCAGATAGAAGTTGTTGGGGTCCTGGTAACGCCAGACGATGCCGGCGGCGTTGCCGCGATTTCCGCCGTCGATGCGGAACTTAACAGAGAGGTCGCCGTCTTTGCACACGACTTTATCGAAGATTGCGATGGGAGCTTCGCTTTCCGCGGCCGGTGTAGTGGGACTGAGAAAAACGTTCGGATGGCTGGGGGCGGATTTGTCGGCCCGCACTTCCCACTTATGGTTTTCAGCGGCGCTCCAGCCCGGCGGCATTTGGCCTTGCCGTGCCGCATCGTAGTTCGCATTTTCCGCCCCATAACCGGCGACGGTCAGCAGCGCGATCACCACAAGTTCCCTCAGCATCTGATACCAGTTTAGAGAACAGCCATTTGTGCCTTCGCCAAAGCGAAACAGAATGCGCGGAAATTGTTGTTTCTTCAGCGCGCGCGGGATCGGATAGCACGCTCGATCCGGGCTCGCAGTTGTTCATCGCGGGAATGAATTCCGAGCGCCTCCTGGGCCTGTGCGGCTGCGGAGTCAGTGCCTTCGCCTACAAGTTCGAGAAGGAAGTCGATCGCGGCCTCGGCCCG
>CAZPZE010000528.1:0-10725 GCA_964590625.1 uncultured Solibacteraceae bacterium | reverse complement strand
CATTAGGCGCGGGGCGGGAAGGCCCACCAGCCGAGATCGGCTTTGCGATAGCGTTCGAGCCCGACGTAGCTCAGGATTTCTGAGACGAAGTAGGTCAGTCCGCCGTGGCTGGTGATGGTGTCGCTTGTGGCGCTGGCGGGGAAGATCGCCATCAGCTCGCCTTTATCGTTGCGAAGGAGACGGGGTGATCCGCGAAGCGATCGGCGTGGTATTCCATGTAGCCGCGATCGAAGAGGAATGTGCCGTTGCGGCTGGCGGCCACGAAGGCGTTCCATTCCGCGCGCGGTCGAATTGTACGCTTCCACTTTCATCGTTCGAGTACCGCGTAGCCGAAGCCTGTGCGGCCGCATCGATTGCCGTTGTAGAGCAGATAGCGCGTGCCGTTGAGATCGAAAAGCGGCTGCAGAACATTGTTTTCGAAGATGAAGCAGTGCTCGCCGAGTTCTACGTCGCGCCAGACGAATGCGCGGCTGCTGATGTAGGAGGCAGGAGTGTAGCCGAGAGCTTTGGTGGCCTGATAGAGGGGAGTGCGAAGTCGATTGCGTTCGCGGTAGGCGAGGGAGTCGAAGAAGTGATGTTCGGAGAGGGCGAGTAGATTTTCGGAAGCTCTTCGAAATCGATGACCGGCAGACCCTGAAATTCGTCGCGCTTGCGAAATTCACGCTCGACGGCGAAAGCGACGACTTCGTATGGCGAATCCCAGGTGAAGTATTCGTACGCGATTTCGGCGAAAGCGCTGTCGCCGATGAGGACGAGCTTGTGTGTGTTTGTCATTGGCGCATCCACTGTGTGAGGTCGGATTTGATGGTTTTCAGAACGGTGTCCCAATCGCCGGCAGTTTTCTGGCGATAGAGCTTCATCGAGGGATACCAGGGGGAATCGCTGCGGTCGCGCATCCAGCGCCAGTCCGGCGCGAAGGGGATGAGGACCCAGGTGGGAACGCCGAGTGATCCGGCGAGATGAGCGACCGATGTATCGACGGTGATGACGAGGTCCATTTGTTCGAGAGCCGCTGCGGTTTCACCGTAATCCGCGAGGTGAGGCGCGAGATCGCGCATCGTGCTTTGGGCGAGCTGCGCGGAGGCTGGGCCGACCTGGAGGCTGAACCACTCGGCGCCGGGTGTGTCGAGGATTGGTGCGAGCTGGTGGAGGGCGATCGAGCGGTTGCGGTCGTTGAGATGTCCGGCGGCGCCGGCCCAGACAATGGCGATTCGTGCGCCTTTTCGTTCGCCGAGGCGTGCGTGCCATTGCCATCGCGTCATCGCGGGAATTTCGAATTGCGAGGGCGCGGGAATATCGGCGATCGTCGTCCCGGCGATGTGCGGGAGCGAGCCGAGGGGGCAGTAAACATCGAAGTCGGCCGGTGGCGTACCGGTGACGGCGACCTGATTGGAGAGCCACCTCATCAGGCGGAGCAGCGAACGCTGGACGAGCATCGTGACGCGCGCGCCGCGTTCCTTCGCGAACTGCACGTAGCGCGAGAACTGGATCGTGTCGCCCGCGCCTTGTTCGAAAGAGAGCAGCAGATGACGGCCCGCCAGATCGGAACCATCCCAGAGGGGCTGCGCGAAGCGGGGACGGTGCGAGGCGAACTGGCGGTTATGCCAGCGCCATTCGTATCCGCGGAAACCATCGCGAAGATTGCCGGCGAGAAGGAGCGCGAGCGCGAGATTGTAACGGCAGACGGGATCGCCGGGGCGGAGTGCGGTGGCTTTCGTGAAGTAGTCGCAAGCTTCGGAGAGGCGGCCAAGATCGCTGAGGATGTTGCCGATGCCGACGAGCACGCGGTAATCGTGCGGAAGCAGGGCTTCGGCCTTCTGCAGAGTCTGGAGGGCTTGTTCGTAGCGGGCGAGATCGCGGAGTGCGAGTCCGCGGTTGCCGAGGATTTCGGGCGCATCGCCGCAGGTTGCCAGGCCGAGATCGCAAACGCCGAGGGCGTCCGCCGGCTTGCGCATATCAATAAGGATGGCGGCGAGGAGGCTGTAGACGTCGGACCGGCGCGCGCCGAGTTCGATGGCGGCGGTAAAACACGCGACGGCGTCGAGGGGGCGTTCAGGGATGAGGGCTTCGCCGAGGGCCGCGAGGTAATCGATGTTGCGGGCGTCGCTGCGGACGGCGCGTTCGAGGTTGGAGATGGCGAGCTCGCGCTGTTGATGGCGAAGTTGGGCGATGCCAAGGAGATAGCGGACCGCGGGCACGTGGGGGGCGCGCTTCACGGCCTGATCGAGAAGGCGAAGCGCATGAGCCGCGCCGCCGCGCTGCAGATCATGTGATGCTTCGTTGACAGCATCTGCGACGGAAAGCTGGCGGACGGAGCCGTCAGGCTCGCGCAGACGGACTACTCCATTCATGCGGAGAGGGAAGGGCAAGCAGCGGGCCGGAGGGTGGTGTTGAAAAGAAAAGGGTTAGGGGGTGATGGGGCTGTCAATAAAGTTTCGAGGGAGGGTGGGTGTCAGGAAATTGACGGTGGGCGAGGGGTACTGGTACAGGGTTTGGCGCGATCGGAGGCGCGATGGAGAAAAGATGTGTGAATTGTAGTGCGCCTGACAAGTACTAACAAATTAAAAGTGTTAAAATGCCCAGACATCTCGCTTTTCAACCACGTTATTTATGAAATTCTCTCCACAATCTGTAATCCTCCTCGCGATTGCCCTGTTGATTCCGGCCACGTTGGACGCCGCATCTCAATCCATTACGTTTAATCCGATTCCGGATCAGATTTTTGGTGTGTCCCCGCTTTCCCTGGTGGCGAGAGCCAGTTCAGGACTTCCGGTCAGTTTCCACTCGACAACTCCCGGCACCTGTAAGACGGTTGCGGGCCTGGTGCTGCTTCTGGGCCCGGGCCCCTGTTCGATCGCGGCCAGCCAGAGTGGCAACGCGAACTTCGATGCGGCTGCACCTGTGGTTCGAAGTTTTGCAATCGCGAGCGCGAAGCCTTCCGGAGCGCCAACCGCCGCGCCGGGCGGGGTATTCAGCTTCGCGCAGAACGTGTTCCATGAAGTCGCGGATTTCAACGGAGATGGAAAACCCGATGTTGCAGTGGCCGAGCAAGGCTCGACGCCGCAGCTTCATATTCTGCTCGGCGATGGCGCCGGCAATTTTTCTCCGGCGATGGGAAGCCCTCTCAAAGTGTCCGCTGCGGGCGAAATGACGGTGGGGGATTTCAATGGGGACGGAATTCCGGACCTGGCGATCGCCGGGCAAACGGCTGTTTCCCAGACTTCCGTCATTATTATGCTCGGCGATGGGAACGGCATCTTTTCGCCAGGGCTGGGCAGTCCATATAGTCTGGCGGACTTTTCCGGAGGGCGGCCGCTTGCGGCTGACCTGAATGGCGACGGAAAACAGGATCTGTTGATCGCCGGATCCGGGCATCTGGAGGTACTTCTTCAGAATTCGACCGGATTTACCGTTGTGCCGGTGACCGCTGCCGACGCTGTTGGTCCGGGGGAAGCGGTCGTCGGAGATTTTAACGAGGATGGAATCCTCGACGTTGCGGTCAGAGACGGAGCGGACCACGGCGTCACGATCGTTTTCGGCAGTGCCGATGGTCGCTTTAGTTCCGGACGCACCACAACACTGAGTGCCGATGCCGCGGCGACCGCGATCGCGATTGGTGATTTTAACCGCGACGGGTATCAGGATCTTGCCGTGGCGTCGGTAAGCGGCGTGTCGGTGTGGCTCGGCGATGGAACCGGGAAATTCAGCATCGCTCCTGGGAGTCCGTTTGCGGGAGGGAGCGGTGCTGCTTCTCTCGCGGTCGGCGATTTTGACGGCGACGGCCTTGAGGATATTGCGGCAGCGAACGCGAAGGGCGACGTGAGTATTTTGTGGGGTACGGGATCCGGCGGGTTTGATTCGGCCGGCGAGGCGGTGGCGTCGGTTCCAGCAAATCCGCAGGTTCTGAAGATCGCGGATTTCAACGGCGATGGGATTGAGGATTTTGCGCTCTCCGGGGTGAGCGGCAATGTTTCAGTGTTGCTGGGGAGTGTTTCATCGGCACCAATGCGATTGTCGAGAACGACGACGCGGCCCATGACCTCCGACGGGCTATGGCAGTGCCAGTCGGCCTCCGCAAACGCGGTTTTTGTGCGGTCGGAGGGAACCAATGAGTTGGTTGGGGACCTGACTTTTAACTGCGCCGGGGGCGGTGCCGCCACGCTCAATGTGTCCGTATACTTATCGCCTGCCACGACTGTCACCAGCACGATTATTGGGAGCGGCGGCATTGCGACCAGCGAAGCCACCGCAGGTGTGACCAGCGGAAATTCATTTACAGGCACGCCGGTCCACGGCTCTGCCTCCGGAAGCACGATTACGTTCAATGGAATCTCCGTTGCATCGGGTGCGGCGACCATCAAGATCACGAATATCCGGATCGATGCTTCTCAGGTGGCTTCGACCGGTGCGCCTGTGGCCGTGGCGGAGGTCATCTTCGTCGGAGGCACGAATGTCACACCAAGCGTTTTATCCAGCGTCAATGTCGCTTATGCCACAAGCGGCCTTGCCGGGGTCCAGGCAACGGGCGCTACCGCCAATCCCGTCTGCAGCGCGACTACTGCCGCGACGCCGAATTTCTCCGTGCAATTCAGCGAAGGTTTTGCCTCAGCTTTCCGTGTGCAGGGGAATGCGGCATCGAATTCCGCAATTGGCTCCTGGGTTAGTGGAGGCACGGAGACCGGCTTCGGAGTCACGACCGGTTCGGGATCGAACACCGCGACTTCCGGCACGCGGGTCAAGGTTGTCTTCAATAACATTCCGGCGAATGTTGCGATGTATCTTCCACGCACGATCACAAGCAACGGCGGGATCATGACGCTTACCGCCTCAGAAACCGGCGCGTTCTCCGCCGTGATCGCGTCCAATGCCCCGGGAGCGCCGAGCGATTCTGCGGCTCTCGCCATCAGCGGCGGATCGGCTACGGCGATTTATGAGGAGATGACGACGGCGCCGGCGGCAATCGAAAGTTACGAGCTTCCCGTTTATCTGGTAGCTGCATCGGGTACTGTGTCGCCTTCTGCGAATGCCATCACTGGCACGGTGAGTTTTGCGCCGATCGGCGCAGCGGCGAACGTCCCCAGTTTCGTGGTCGGTGCCAGTACCGCGACCGTGACCGGAAGCAGTTTCAGCAGCTGTGCGGATGGGACACCTCAAACGATTACGTTCGCACCCCTGAGTAACCTTCCGCTGAGTGCCGGCTCGGTCAGTCTGAGTGCGACCGCATCGTCCTCGTTGCCGGTTACTTTTACCTCCACGACGCCTGGCGTCTGTCTTGTGACCGGCTCCACTGCAGCCCTTCAGGCAACCGGCACTTGCTCAATCACGGCCAGCCAGGCTGGAAATGGGACATTTGCTGCGGCTACCCCAGTCACCAGATCGTTTACGGTGACAGCGACAAATACGCAGACAATTCAATTCAATCCGCTCAGTAATGTAGCGGCCGGTTCCGCTCCGTTCAGTATCAGCGCTACCGCCGCTTCCGGTCTGCCGGTGAGCTTTACCTCGACGACGACTTCGGTCTGCACGGTCGCCGGGAGTACGGTTACGATTCTGTCAGCAGGTACTTGCTCTATCACTGCGAGCCAGGGGGGCAACGGAACATATTCCGCGGCAACCCCGGTTTCCCAAAGCTTTCAGGTAATCGTCAGCGCAGGGCCTGCGACCTGCTCTGCCGCCGCAAATGCCGTGTTCATTCGAGCGGAGAGTACCTCCGATTCAGTCGCCGACATAACGCTGAGTTGCACCGGCGGCAATGCGCTGCCGATGAACATCGCCGTGTACGTGTCACCCTCGCTGTCCATTACGAGCCAGATCGTGGATGGCCAGAGCGAGATTGTTGCGGGGGTTATCGCCAACCCGACGGGCTTTGCGCCAGGCACCGTTCGCGGTGTGGTTTCCGGCAATTTCGTGTCCTTTACCGGAGTGCCTACTTCTACCGGATCATTTTCCATCACGATCACGAATATCCACGTGGATTCGTCACAGATGGTTAGTGCGGGAGGCCCCGAGGCTGTCGCCGAAACACTGTTTCTCAGTGGAGCGGCAGTAAATCCTGTCGCGCTGCCTCAGGTGACCGTGGCCTATGCGACCAACGGTCTTCAGGTGAGCCAGCCATCGCTCGTCCCCGCCTTTCCTGTTTGTCACGCAATCACAACAGCAGCCCCCGCGTTCAGCCTGCAGTTTGCCGAAGGGTTCGCGGCCGCATTCAAGACGCAGGGCAGCGCGGCTGGGAATTCGGCGATTGGATCCGGATTTACAAACAACACGGAGACTGGTTTCGGCGTTGCGTCGGGCCAGTTGACCAACACAGCCAGTTCCGGGACCCGCGTGAAGATCGTATTCGCGAACATACCCGCGGGCGCGACCTTCTACGTTCCTGCCACCCTTACAAATAGCGGCGGAACGATGACTCTCACTGCGACAGAGACTGGCGCATTTTCGGCGGTTTCGACTTCTTCAGCCGGCGATGCTCCAGCCGGCACCGCGGCGCCTGTCGTTTCGAATGGAACGGCAACCGTGATCTATGAAGAGACGACGAGCAGCAGCAACGTGGAGAGTTACTCGCTTCCCGTCTACATTGGTGGGTCGGCCCAGGCGGAGGACGCCACCCTGACGGCTACGATTTCCTTCGCGCCGATTGGAGCCGAGGGGAACGTTCCGGACTTTGTCAACGGATCCAGCACGCTTACGGTTGATGGCGCCACGTTTGTCCCCTGTGGAACCGGACAGGCGACGCAGGTTATCTCGTTCCCGCAACCAGCGGACACGACGTCGAACTCTGTGACGCTTTCCGCCACGGCTACGTCCGGGCTGCTCGTGAGCTTTACCTCAAACACGCTCGGCGTGTGCACGGTTTTGGGTAACGTCGTGACGCTCTCTGGGAACGGCACCTGCTCGATCACGGCAAGCCAGGCTGGTGACAGCGATTTCGCCGCAGCCGCGCCAGTAACGCGGACATTCCTGACTGGATCATCCAATGCACAGACCATTACGTTTCCCACTCAGCCCACTGCCGCAAGCGGTACGAGCCGGACTCTCGTTGCCACCGCAACTTCAGGGTTGCCGGTAAGCTTCACCTCCAATACCACATCCGTCTGCACCGTATCGGGCAGCAGCATTAGCTTTGTCGGCACCGGAACATGCTCAATCACGGCGAGCCAGTCGGGAAATGCGAACTATCTGGCCGCTGCGTCAGTCACGCAAACATTTCAAGTCATCGTGGGCAGTGGCAATACGAGTTGTTCAGGAGAGACCGCGGGGGCTACATTCGCGCGAGCGGAAGGGAAACTCGAGCTGCTGCCGTATATTACTGTGAGTTGTACCGCTGGAAGCGGATCACCGATGAATCTGCAGATCTTTCTGAGTCCATCGGTCAATATTACGAGCATTCCGGTCGGGGCCGGGGCCGCCACTGAGGCTCTCGCCGGCGTGGATGACGGCTCGAACGGCTTCATAGGAATGCCGGTAAGCGGCAGCGTCACAGGTAGCTCCATCAGCTTCAACAATGTGCTGCCCCCTGCTGGCGGTCCATTCAACCTCAAGATCACCAATCTCCGCATTGACGCGACTCAGGTGGCGGTCTCCAATGGCGCGCCGATTGCTGTCGCTGCAACGAGCTTCGTCAGTGGAACCAATGTTACTCCCGCCGCCCTCCCGCCGGTGGATGAGGCTTTTGTGGTGAATGGCATCGCCGCCGTATCCGCCTCCAGTGTGACGCCAGCCCCGGTCTGCAGTGCGCTCACTGCGGCTACACCCGCATTCAACGTGAAGTTTTCCGAAGGATTTGCCAACGCGTTTAAAACGATAGGCTCGTATTCGACGAATTCAACGCTCGGTTCGCCGTTGACGAACGATACAGAAACAGGATTTGGATTCGCGGCCGGCGGAGGCAACAACAACGCTACCTCCGGGACGCGGGTGAAGGTGGTCTTCAACAACGTGGCGGCAAATGTAGCCATTTACGTTCCTCTGACGATCGTGAACAACGGTGGCCAGATGACACTCACCGCGACGGAAGCCGGGCCCTATACTCCCGTCGGCGCGTCGAATGCTGCCGGGGCTCCGGCGAACTCTTCGGCATTGGTGGTTTCCGGCGGATCGGCGACGGCAATTTACGAAGAGACGGCCAGCACGCCGGGCGCGGTCGAGAGCTACACCGTTCCCGTTTATCTGGTTGCCGGCGCCAACTCGGTTCCGTCACAGGCGAATCCGATCACGGCGACCGTGAGCTTCGCTCCGATCGGCGCCAGCGACAATCTGCCGAACTTCGTCAGCGGATCGAGCACCACCACGGTCAATGGCAGCGCTCTTGCCGGATGTTCTTCCACCATCAACTTCACGAAGCCCGCCGACACAGTCTTCGGATCCGGGAATGTCACGCTGAGCGCGACCTCTTCCGCGAATCTGCCTGTTACGTTCGCCTCGACGACGCCAGGGGTGTGTACCGTCTCGGAAAATACCGTCTCGATCGTGAGCGGCGGATCCTGCTCCATCACCGCGAGCCAGGCAGCCAATCCGTACTATTCAGCAGCACCCGATGTTGTCCAGAGTTTCACCATCGCGCCCACGACCCAGACCATCACATTCGGCGCGCTGGATAATCGATCGCTCAATTCAGCGCCGTTCACGCTTTCCGCCAGTGCGACTTCCGGATTGCCTGTAACCTTCACCTCGAACAGCACAAACGTTTGCAGCGTGAGCGATTCCACTGTCACCCCGCTTGCTGTCGGCACGTGCTCCATCACGGCGAGCGAGACGGGAAATGCCAGTTACATGGCCGCTGCACCGGTGACGCAGACGTTCTCCGTGACCAACGTTCTATTCCAGGATTCGTTCTCGACACAGGGCAATAAACTCGACCGGACGAAATGGACTACCGTGACCGGCGCAGCTTCGTTCCTCGGACGGACACAACTGTCCGACTGGATTTCATCCGGCGGTACAGGTACTTTCGTGGTGGGTCAGGATGGCGCGCATCTCACGCTGAACACCTACAATCCGACCGGCTCCTCTTTATACGGCACGCAGGGACATACGATCGCCTGGTTCCAGCCCGCCGGCAACGCGGTTCTCGAATACACGACGCGGATGCAGTTGACGTCCGTCCAGCCCGGGGTCGTTTACGGGACTTATCTCTACGGCTGCGCCCCGGCGAACTGCGCGACACAGCACGACGAAATCGATATCGAGCTGGTGACCAACTCGCTGCAGAGCGCGCCATTGCAGGTAGAGCTGAATCGCTACGCCGCCGAGCCTCTCGGGGCGGGGCACGGGACGCTCGTCAATCTGCCGGACGGTTTCGACCCGCTTGCTGCACATGACTGGACGATCCGGTGGTCGCTGAACGAAGTCGACTATCTTGTTGATGGCACGCTTTTGCTCGCTGCGACGGATCACGTTCCGCAGGGTCCGATGCAGGCCGATGTCATCGCATGGGGGCCGGACAACTCGTGGTCGCAGGCATACAGCGCATCGCTCGCGGTGGCGGCGGGCGCGGCACAGAATACGGCCTACACGGCGCTCCTGACCTCGGCATCGGTGAGCCAGACGCAGGGCGGTTCGCTGCTGCAGGCGATCACGTTCGACGTTCTCGCCGACGTTCCGTTCGGGCCGAATCCAATTTCAGTGCCGGCGACAGCGACCTCCGGATTGTCTGTGACACTCACGTCGACCACGCAAAGCGTTTGTACGGTGGTGGGATCGAGCCTCACGTTGGCGTCGACCGGCACCTGCACGATTACTGCGTCACAGGCCGGGAACGCCAATTACGCGACCGCGCCTTCGGTGGCGCAGTCGTTCACAGTGACTCAGGGGGCGAATGTCATCACTTTCGCCGGACCCGGAACACAGACGCTCGGCGTCACGCCTCCCGCGCTCAGCGCGACGGCGACATCCGGACTGACGGTGAGCTTCGCCTCCACCACTCCGGGTGTCTGCACCGTGAGTGGCTCCGCGATCACGCTTGTTGCCGCGGGTCCGTGTTCGATCATTGCATCGCAGGCAGGGAACGGGAACTACGTGGCTGCGACGCCGGTCACGCGCTCCTTCACGGTGAATCCCGCGAATTCGGGCGGCGGCGGAGGAGGCGGTGGCGGTGCGCCGGGTGGCGGCGGCTCGCCGCTGACGATTTCGCCTTCGTCGGTCGCGATTACCGCAAACGCCGGCGGAGCGCCTGGTACCGCTCAGATTGTTCTGACGTATCAGACGTTTACCCAGAACGTGCCCGCGTTCTCAACGAATTTCAATACGAACCAGGGCCAGGGCTGGCTCAGCGTTTCGCCTTCCACGGGCGGAATGTCGCTCGGTTCCACTTCCGGACTGCAGTTCAATTACACGGCGACCCTGACCATCAGCGGCGATCCGGCGAAACTCACAGCCGGGATTTACACCGGAACCGTGAATGTGAATGCTGCGGGGAGTATCGTGAGTGTTCCGGTCACGCTCAACGTGTCGAACGTGCAGGCCACGTACACGGTCACGCCATCGGCGCTCACCTTTAACTATCAGCTCGGCACTTCCGCCGCTCCGAAGCCGCAGACAATTTCAGTCTTCAGCAAGCCGGTAGGCGCCGGATTCAGCGTCAGCGCCACGAGTTCGGGCGGTGGCGGCAACTGGCTCTCCGCCGTTACCCCCAGTGCGAATGCAGCCACTCCTGGAACGATTGCGGTGTCGGTCGCTGTGAACGGCTTCACTCAGCCCGGGCAGTATTCAGGACAAGTCGCGGTG